>CAJWCD010000011.1:0-39604 GCA_913020725.1 uncultured Pseudomonadota bacterium | reverse complement strand
CCTCCGATAAATTCCGAAAAATCTCACGCCACCCCTTGAGAATACAGGGGTCTCTCAAGATCATCCTCCAAGGCTGCCAAAGTTGTCCACTTGATCCGGCACACAACTGGCGGTACAGTTGTGCGTAGATTCAACTCCTAAACCAGTCCTAATCACATGCCTCAACCTCGACTCTCTGCCCTGACGATTTACCCCATCAAGTCTTGTGCTGCCCTTGCTCTGACGCAAGCGCGGGTGACGCTTCGTGGCCTTGAACACGACCGCCGTTGGCTGATCGTGGACGCCCACAGTGAGTTCTGCACCCAGCGAAAATTCCCACACCTAGCCCTTGTGCAGCCGTGCCTTGATGGGAATCGGCTCGTGCTTTCGACTCCGGAACAGTCGGAGTTGGAACTGCCGCTGGTACCCGATTCTGGCAAGCCGGAGCAAGTACGGGTGTGGCGAGACACGGTGGAGGCGTGGCAGGTTTCAGACGAAGCGGATCAGTGGATTAGCCGTGCGGTGGGTGAGGAGAGCCGCTTGGTGTGGATGCCGGAATCCACCTTCCGGGAGGTTGACTCGGAGCGCTCTCCGCAGCGGCACCCTGTTTCCTTTGCGGATGGTTTTCCCCTGCTGGCGATTTCGGAGGCATCGCTCGATGATCTCAACTCGCGGCTTCCGGAACCCGTACCGATGTTGCGTTTCCGTCCGAATCTGGTGCTTGCCGAAACTCAGCCGTATGCTGAAGATGCTTGGCGTAAAGTGCGCATCGACGCTTTGAGTTTTTACGGAGGCGAACCTTGCGGGCGTTGTGTCCTCACCACAGTCGATCCCGCTTCCGGAACTCTCGCGGGTCCGGAGCCGTTGAAAACATTGGCCGCCTACCGAAAGCAGCAGGGCAAGGTGCTGTTTGGGCAGAACTGGATTCCCGCTTCAGAAGGTCGGCTGGAAGTGGGAATGGAAGTGGTACCGGAGTCGTGAAGACGCAGCCGCTTAGTTGAAGAAGACTGAGCGGATGTCTTGGAACATGAAGAGGGCTAAGCGCGAGAAGAAGTAGATGATTAGCATTCCTCCCAGAAAAAGATCGCCTTCGCCCTTGACGGGATGGAAGAACATCGTCATGTTTGAGGGCGGCTCAAGTTTCTCATCCTCCGGACGACGAAGCCGCCACACAACAAGCAACACCGCTGATCCAACGGTCAACATTATCCAAGTGGCCATGGTTTTTTCTGACTCCTACAATCAACTTGGTGGAGGAATGCAAATTTGGGGCATCCTGATGCTTATTTGTAGGATTACCACACTTCCCTCCAAATCACCACGGAAAACCTCACTGGTGTGGGCTTCTCTCCAGAGCAAGCAGTGGCAATCACTGCGCTAGTGTCACCACTTTGCTCGAATTCGCGTCCAGCATGGTTGGAACATCGAACTCATCAGCTTGCTGCTTGCTTGCGTTTAGGCAGGTAGAGGTCGGTGATGGTGCCCTCGAAGGTTTCGGCAGCGAAGGCAATGGTTTCGGAAAGCGTCGGGTGCGGATGGATGGTGGCGCCAAGGTCGGAGGCTTCACAGCCCATCTCGATGGCAAGCGCGACTTCCGCGATCAAGTCTCCAGCATTGGGACCAACGATCCCTGCGCCGATCACGCGCTCGGTCCTCTCGTCAAAGATCACCTTGGTCAGCCCTTCGCTACGCCCCAGCGAGAGACTACGTCCGCTTGCGGCCCACGGGAAACGCCCGATACCGATCTTGATCCCTTGCGCTTTTGCCTCAGTTTCGGTGACTCCGACCCATGCAACCTCCGGATCAGTGTAGGCGACAGACGGAATGACGCGGGCATCAAAGTGGCTCTTCATTCCGGAAATGACTTCGGCGGCGACTTTGCCCTCGTGTGTGGCCTTGTGCGCGAGCATCGGTTGTCCCACGATGTCGCCGATGGCGAAGATGTGCGGAACATTGGTGCGCATTTGCGAATCCACCGCAATGAAACCGCGTTCGTCCACCACAACTCCGGCTTGATTCGCAGCGATCTTCTTGCCGTTTGGAGAGCGTCCAACCGCAGAGAGAATGCGGTCGAAGACCAGCGGCTGTTCCGGAGCGTGCTTACCCTCGAACGTGACTTTCAATCCCTTTTTCTGCGCGGCCACTGCCGTTACCCGCGTTTCCAGCCAGATGTTCTCGTAGAGTTTACCGATGGTTTTCTGGAAGGGCCGCACGATGTCCTTGTCGGCTCCGGCCATCAGCGAATCGAGCATTTCAACAACTGTGATCTTCGCGCCGAGCGCGTGGAACACGGTTGCCATTTCCAGCCCGATGATGCCCCCCCCGATGACGAGCAGATGCTCAGGAATGCCCCGCAACTCCAAGGCTCCGGTGGAGTCGATGATGCGCGGATCGTTTGGCAGGAACGGCAAGTTCACCGACTGTGAACCAGCGGCGATGACGGCATGTTCAAAGTGGATCGTGGTGGCGGAACCGTCCGCCGCTCTCGCTTGCAGGTGGTGCGGGTCGAGGAAGGTTCCAACTCCGGTGACGAGCTTGACCTTGCGCTGCTTCGAGAGTTGCTTGAGGCCACCCGTGAGCTGCTTGACCACGCGATCTTTCCAACCCCGGAGTTTGTCGAGATCGAACTGCGGTGGTCCAAATTCAATGCCATGTTCACGCATCGCCTTAGTCTCGTCAATGACCTTCGCAGCGTGTAGCAGTGCCTTGGAGGGGATGCAGCCGACATTCAGGCAGACCCCGCCGATGCTCTCGTAACGCTCGACTAGCACCACCTGCTTGCCCAAGTCCGCCGCCCGAAATGCCGCCGTGTAACCGCCTGGACCTGACCCCAACACCAGCACTTCGCAGGAAAGGTCCGCCTCTCCCGCAAAAGCCCCGGCTTCTGGAGTTGCTGGACTTATCGGCGGGGCCGTTTGGGAAGGTTCAGCAACGATTTTCGGTTGGAAAGGTTCCGGAGACGCAGCGGCGACTTCGGTTTCCAACAGCAGCAGAACACTGCCCTCCGAAACTTTTTCTCCCACTTGCACTCGGAGTTCCTTGACGACTCCGGAATCCGAGGACGGCACCTCCATCGACGCCTTGTCGCTTTCCAGTGTGGCCAACGAGGCTTCTTGTGCCACCGCATCTCCGGGTTGGACCAAAATCTCGACGATTTCCACTTCTTTGAAATCCCCGATGTCCGGAACTTTTATCTCAATCAGTGCCATGTTTGTTCAAAGTTGTCGGTACGCCTCACGTCGGTGACGCACATAGCGGATAGTGATTTCTTTCATACCCGAATCAACTTCGTAGGTGATTCGATAATCCCGGACTCGCAGACGCCAAAGTCGATCTGCTCCCTCCAGCTTACGAACACCGGAAGGGAATGGTGCTTGGCTCAAAGATTCGATTTTGTTCCAAAATTGCGGACACCGTGCTTCGAGGTAACTTGCGCAAGTCTTTCTCCGCAGAGGGAAGAATGCGGAGTTCATAAGACATGATCGCGGGTCAGGTTTTGCCGCACCTCTGCTAATGACCTAGGAGTTTCATCCCGGCGCTCGGCAATCACTGCCAAGTCATGAAGATCTTCGAGTAAATCCTCATACTCCCGCAAGGGCAACGACACCGATTTCCTGCGGCCTTTGCGATCCAAAACATATTGCACGGAATTCATATCCTTTTCCAATTTCGCAGTTTCCAATCGATCACCTCACCTTGCTAAATCAAAGCAACAACCGCCGCAAGTCACGGATCACTGCACAGAGGTCCACCATGAAGCGGGCGGCCTGCGCCCCGTCAATCACGCGGTGGTCGTAAGTGAGGTCGAGTGGCAATAGGAGTCGAGGCACAAACTCTGCCCCGTTCCAGACCGGAGCCATGCGGGATTTGGTGACTCCGAGAATGGCGACTTCCGGGGCGTTCACGAGTGGCGTGAAGGCGGTTCCGCCGATGCCCCCCAAACTAGAGATGCTGAAGCAGCCGCCCTGCAAATCCTGCATTTTGAGCTTGCCGTCACGGGCACGGACACTGACCTCGCCAAGTTCGGCAGCGAGTTCGAAGATGCCCTTCTGGTCCACGTTCTGAATCACCGGAACCACCAGTCCGTTCGGCGTGTCCACCGCGACCCCGATGTGGCAGTACTGCTTCAGCACTAGGCTTTCGCCATCCGGAGCGAGCGAGGCGTTGACATGTGGGTGCATCCACAAAACCGCAGCTAAAGCTTTCAGTAAAAATGCAAGCGGCGTGACGCGCAATCCCTGCTTGGTGGCTTCCTCCTTGAGTGATTTCCGGAACGCCTCCAGTTCGGTGATGTCCGCCTCATCGTGATGCGTGACCATCGGCACGTTGAGCCAAGCCCGGTGCAGGTGCTTCCCCGTGAGTTTCTTGATGCGCGAAAGCGGCTGCACCTCAATCGGCCCGAACTTGCTGAAATCCACCTCCGGAATTGCTGGGATACCGATGCCGCCAGCAGTAGTTTCGGCGGCGGCAGGCATTCCTGTACTGAGCGCCTGCTTGACGAAGCCCTGCACGTCTTCCTTGGTGACGCGATCCTTGCGTCCGGAACCCTGCACTTTGCTGAGATCTACTCCCAACTCGCGTGCAAACCGCCGCACGGCGGGACTCGCGTGGGCACTGACAAAGGCTTTTTGATCAACCACGGTGGCCACGGGTGGGGGTCGCAACGGGGACTGCATGACTGCATCCTCCGGAAGGTCCGCCGCAGGAACGGGAGGAGAGAGGCTAAGGTCGGCGGGTTCAGGAGTGGACGTGGTTTTCTGAACGTTTTTTTGAGCTGATTTCAGACTGGACGGCGAGCTTGATTCAGCAGGCGGGGCCGCTTCTGGAACGGGAGCAGCAACTGCCGTTTTCAAATCGTCGGAGGGTAGTAGTCGGAGGATGACGCTGCCTTCGGCAATCTTGTCCCCCACCTTGATCATGACTTCTTGCACGATGCCTGCGTCTGTGGCCGGAATGTCCATTGACGCCTTATCGCTTTCCAGTGTCACCAGCGGGTCTTCCGGCTGGACTGCATCTCCGGGCTTGATGAGGATGTCAATGACCTCAACCTCTTTGAAGTCCCCAATGTCAGGGACCAACACATCCGTCACAGTGGACATAGTAACATCTTTCTACGCATACAGCGGATTGGGTTTTTCCGGGTCAAGCCCATATTTCTTGATGGCTTCCTTGACGGTTTTCGCCGGAATTGTGCCTTCTTCAGTAAGTGCCTTCAAGGTCGCCACGACCACATGGTGGCGGTCCACCTCAAAATGTCGGCGCAGGGCTTTGCGTGTGTCGCTGCGCCCGAAACCGTCGGTTCCCAAGACAACATAGCGGTGTGGCACAAAGGCCCGGATTTGATCAGCGTAGAGCTTCACATAATCCGTGGCGGCAACCACTGGGCCTGCTGTTCCGGCAAGGCACTGCTCGACATGCGACTGCCGGGGTTGCTTGTCCGGATGGAGTCGGTTCCAGCGGACAACGTCGTCGCCATTGCGCTTGAGTTCGTTAAAGCTCGGAGCGCTCCAAAGATCCGCCTGCACACCAAAGTCCTCGGCCAGCAAATCAGCAGCGGCAATCACCTCGCGGAAGATGGTTCCGGAACCGAGCAACTGCACCCGTTTCTTGCCGCGTTTGCCTTTGCGGAAGCAATACATGCCCTTGATGATGTTCTCCTCCTCGCCTTTCGGAAGCGCAGGATGGGGGTAATTCTCGTTCATCGTGGTGAGGTAGTAGAACACGTTCTCCTGCTCCTCGAACATGCGCCGTAACCCTTCCCGAAAAATAACCATCACCTCATAGGAGAAGGTGGGATCGTAGGAGATGCAGTTGGGCACCGTTCCCGCCTGAATTTGGCTGTGGCCGTCCTCGTGCTGAAGCCCCTCACCGTTGAGTGTGGTGCGCCCGGCGGTGCCACCGATCAGGAAGCCGCGAGCCTGAATGTCGCCAGCAGCCCAAATGAGGTCGCCCACGCGCTGGAAACCGAACATTGAGTAGAAGATAAAAATCGGGATCATCTGCAAGTTCGAGTGGCTGTACGAGGTCGCCGCCGCAATCCATGAGGCCATCGAACCAGCCTCGTTGATGCCTTCCTCCAAGATCTGCCCCTGCTTGTCCTCGCGGTAGTACATGAGTTGGTCACGGTCCATCGGCTCGTACTTCTGGCCCTCGTGGGCGTAGATGCCGATTTGCCGGAACATGCCCTCCATCCCGAAGGTGCGAGCCTCGTCCGGAACGATGGGAACCAGCCGTGGGCCGATGACCTTGTCGCGGGTGAGCACGATCATCGCCTGCACGAGCGCCTGAGTCGTGGACAGCTCGCGGTCGCCCGTGTCCTTGAGCAGACGCTCAAAGGTTCCAAGCGGCGGGGCCAAAATCGGTTCGGCCTGAATGCGACGCTGCGGGAGTGCCCCCCCCAAGGCTGCGCGACGCTCCTTGAGGTACTGGATTTCCTCAGAATCCTCTCCGGGGTGGTAGAACTCCATGCGTTCGACTTGCTCATCGCTGAGCGGCACCTTGAAGCGATTACGGAAGATTTTGAGGTCTTCCGGATTGATCTTCTTCTGCTGGTGGGTGATGTTCTGACCCTCGCCTGCGTGGCCCATGCCGTAGCCCTTCACGGTCTTAGCGAGGATCACGGTTGGCTGCCCGGCGTGGTTGACGGCGGCGTGGTAAGCGGCGTAGATCTTGTGCGGATCGTGTCCGCCCCGATTGAGCCGCCAGATGTCCTCGTCGGTCATGGTCGAAACCATTTCCAGCAGTTCCGGATACTTCCCGAAGAAGTGTGCTCGCACATACGCGCCATCCTTGGCCTTGAACGCCTGATACTCTCCGTCCACGGCTTCTTCCATGCGTTGACGCAGCAGTCCGTGGTTGTCCTGGGCCAGCAACGGATCCCAGTAGGAACCCCAGATGACCTTGATGACGTTCCAGCCCGCACCCCGGAATTCGCCTTCCAGTTCTTGGATGATCTTGCCGTTGCCGCGCACTGGACCATCGAGCCGCTGGAGGTTGCAGTTGATGACAAAGACGAGATTGTCGAGCTTCTCACGCACGGCAAGTCCAATCGCTCCAAGCGATTCCGGTTCGTCCGTTTCGCCATCGCCAAGGAAGGCCCAGACCTTGCGGTTGGTGGTGTCGGCGAGTCCCCGATTGTGGAGGTACTTGAGGAAGCGCGCCTGATAAATCGCCATGATCGGACCCAGCCCCATCGAGACCGTGGGGAACTGCCAGAAGTCCGGCATTAGCCAAGGGTGGGGGTAGGAGGAGATGCCCTCGCCTCCGGTCTCTTGGCGAAAATTGACCAAGCGTGCCTCGCTCATCCGGCCTTCCAGAAAGGCGCGGGCGTAGATGCCCGGAGCGGAGTGCCCCTGGATGTACACGAGATCGCCACCGTGCCCCTCGTGCGGGGCATGCCAAAAGTGGTTAAATCCGACATCGTAGAGCGTTGCGGCAGAAGCGAAGCTTGCAATGTGTCCGCCAAGCTCGGAGGAGGTTTTGTTGGCCTTGACCACCATGTTCGTCGCATTCCAGCGGATCAGCGCTCTCAGTTTGGCTTCGATCTCGTGGTTGCCCGGAGAGCGCACCTGAAGCTCAGGCGGGATGGTGTTGATGTACGGGGTGGTCGCAAGGTAGGGTGATTCGACTCCGGAGGTGACAGCGCGCTCGGCAAGGTTCCTCAGCAGGTAGTGCGCCCGCTCCAGGCCGTCGCGCTCAATCACCGCTTCAATGGCCTCGATCCACTCCTGGGTTTCTTGCGGATCAACGTCATGGGTCGGGAGGTCGTTCATAAGTGTCTCCGAATCGGTTCAAGTCGTTAAGAGCCTGCATTCTCTGCAAACTCGGCAGCGAAGTCAACGGTTAATCTCAGGAATCGGCGCAAATCCGGAAACCGACGGAGTGCGACACCGAAGACGGACTCTTGTACCAACGCTTGGCGGAGCGCAGGCTTTTCTTCTCGCTGGAATTGCCCCCACCCCGCAGCACCCGCGAGTTTCCGGTGCTGGGACCCGTGGGATTCGTGACCCCGGAAGAGACGGTGCTGTAGTAGCTGCCGCTGTAATAATCCGTGACTCGCTCCCAGGCGTTGCCATGCACGTCGTAGAGTCCCCAAGCGTTCGCCGTCTTCTGCTTGACAGCGTTGGTTCCGGAGCGGCTGTTTGAGTCGTACCACGCGACCCCGGTGAGGGTGCAATCGTCATCGCCGCACCACCACTTCGTCGTGGTTCCGCCACGGGTGGCGAACTCCCATTCGGCTTCGGTGCAGAGTCGGAAGGTCTTGGAGCCGGTCGAGGTTTTCCACGTCGTGTAATCCGTGGCCTGCGTGTAGGTTGCGCAGTTCATGGGATAGCTGCCTTTTCCGGAACTGCCGTAGTTGCACTTCGAGTTGTAGGTCACGCCCGTGGTCGTGCAGCTTCCGGCATTGACGCAGGCGGTGTAGTTGTCCACCGTCACCTCGTGTTCGAGGATGTAGAAGCGGTTCGAGAGCGTGACCGTATGCACCGGGAATTCGTTACTGCTCGTGTCTGCATCCGACTCACTTTCGTTGACCGCCCCCATCTGGAATTCACCCCCGCTCAAGAGGATCATGCCTTCCGAATCAGCGGCTTGGACGACTCCGTTCTTGGTCGTGAAGGACCAGCTTGGCGGACTCTGAAGCGCATTCCCGGAGGCGTCTGTGATTCCGGAAGTCAGCGTGACGGTGTACTTGAGGTAGGGCGTCAGTGCGGAAGAAGGCGTGAAAGTGACGGTGGCGTTATCGACAGCGTAGCTTCCGGAAACCGTCACCGAGGCGTTGTCCACCACCTTGAAGGACGTGCTGCTCACCGAACTGCTGGCAATCGCCTCGCTGAAGGTGACGGTGATGTTGTCGCTGGTGGAAATGTTCGTGGCGTTGTCGGACGGGGAATAACTCTGGGAGGTTGGGGCGGTGGTGTCCGGTTCAGTTCCCGTGGTGAAGCTCCACGTCTGGTTGTCGCCGAGACTCGTGCCTGCCGAGTTTTGGGTTTGTCCGGAAAGCTGGATGCTGTGCTGGGTGCTGTAGCTGAGGGTGGGCGTTGGGTCAAGAATGAGTTGCGTGCCGCTCACCGTGAGGTTGCCGCTGAGGGCAGTGCCGTTATCGAGCAATTGCAGGGTTTGGTTGTCAACTCCAGAAGAACTCAGGGAGCCACTGAACGTGACGGTGATGTTATCGGAAACGGAAACGCCTGTGGCATTGTCGGCAGGATAAACGGAACTCACCGTGAATGCGGATGATGTCGTGCTCGTTTCCTCGAACTCCTCCTTCTCGGAATCCGCACATCCCGTACTCATCACGACCAACACGGTTGTTCCCAAAACCAAACATGATCTGCACACACCTCCTCCAATTCAACAAAGGGGATCCCGGAATGGGGGTTCATTCTCGGTGCTGGATGGTGTGCGGTTTATCTCAAAATGTCAGGAAATCCGCAAGTTTTTTCGGCTCAACCGTTTGACTGGAAACAGGATATTCATAAGCACCTCCACCTTAAAAATAGCGTTGTGTGTAGGGAAAATCAAGAAGCAACGGTTATCACCGACAAGGTGCTACAGTCAAGCACGATGACTCCCGGTTCTGAGTTTTGGCTGCGGATTTGCGCAAATCCTCACGGATGTTTTTTGAATCCGGTGATCTGTGGCGAGGGAAGGAGCGTTTCTTTAAACAACATCCTGATACAATAAACTCGGCGGTTTCCGCGTCCTCGTAGTGGATTCCATACGCTAAGTGCCGTATACTGGAAGTTTCAACACTTCTTCCAAGCCACACGGTGATTCTACAGATCGAGCAACTGTCCAAATCCTTCCCGCACCCCGGTTCCAAGGAACCCGTCCACGTCCTCTCCAAGCTCAACCTTGCGGTCGGTGACGGCGAGACCGCTGCCATCGTCGGCCAGTCCGGAAGCGGGAAATCCACCCTGCTTTCGTTGATGGCGGGACTTGACCGTCCCACTGAGGGCACCCTGCGCTTGCGCGGCGAGAACTTTCCGGAGCTGTCTGAGGAAGCCCTCACCCGCTTCCGGGCCAAGAATATCGGCATCGTCTTCCAGCAGTTTCACCTGATGGCGCACCTGACCGCGCTGGAAAACGTGGCCTTGCCGCTGGAAATGGCGCGGTCCCGCAATGCGCAATCCCGAGCCAAGACCGCACTGGAGCAGGTGGGGCTGTCGCACCGCGAGACTCACTTCCCCCACCAACTCAGTGGCGGGGAATGCCAGCGCGTGGCGATTGCGCGGGCGCTGGTGATCGAACCCGCCCTGCTCTTGGCCGACGAACCGACGGGCAATCTCGATCAGCAGACGGGCGAGCAGGTTTCGGACTTGCTGTTCGATTTGGTTTCCGAGCAGGGCATGACGCTGGTGCTGGTCACACACAATCAGGAGTTGGCCCGGCGCTGCACCCGACAGCACACCCTTCAGGCTGGGGCACTGCATTGAACGCCCCCCTGCCGCGACCCCAGCAGTCCGGATCGTTGCCGCCGCGCTGGACGCTCTGGCCCAAGCTGGCCGTCCGGGAACTGCGCAACAACCTGCGTTTCAGCGTCTTTTTTGTCGTCAACCTTGCCCTTGGACTGGCGGGATTCATCGCGCTCGACTCCTTTCAGGTTTCGCTGGACCGCCACCTCGCCCGCAACTCCAAGGCGATTCTGACCGCCGACCTCTCGCTCTCCTCGAACACGCCGTTTGAGTCTGAAGTCCTCGACCGGCTGCGAACCTTGCTCCCGGAAGACCACCGTGAAACTCGGCGCGTCGCTTTCTTCACAATGGTCGCAGGGGCTGACCGTTCCCGGCTCGTGCAGCTTATTGCCGTGGACGAGGGCTTTCCGTTCTACGGCGGACTGCGGCTTGCCCACAAGGGAGTCGCCGATGCCGATTGGGTGCGGCGGGAATTGCTCGAAGGCGGAAAGCTCTGGGCGTATCCGGAACTGCTGAATGCGCTGGGCTTGGAAGTGGGAGAGCAACTCCAGATTGGAGACCGCGAGTTCGAGATTGCTGCTGCGATCACGGAGGACGCGAGCAGCGCGTTCAACTCCTTTGGAGTCGCGCCACGGGTGTACATCGGACTCTCACAAGTGGAGAGTACGGGACTGCTCACGACCAAGAGCCGTATCAGGTTTCAGCGACTCTACTGGCTTCCGGAAGACACAGATTTGGAGCACCTCTCGCAGCAACTTCAGCAGGAAATCCGGAACCTTTCCGGGGAAACATCAAGGATTCGGGTGCAGACGCACGACGGCGCGAGCGAAAATCTAGGGCGCGTGTTGGGCTACCTCAACGACTACCTTGGGCTGATCGCGTTGATCGCACTCTTCCTCGCCAGCATTGGTGCGGCCTATCTTTTCCGGAGCTACCTGCGGCAGCGCTTCCGGGAGATGGCGATTCTGATGAGCTTGGGGGCGCAGCGTTCCGAAACCGTGCAGGTGGTGCTGTGGCAGCTTGGCCTGCTCGGCACGGCTGCGGCGCTGGTGGCGATTGTCGGGGCAGTGCTGATTTTGCCTGCGCTGCCGTGGTTGCTTGCGGAATTTCTCCCGCCCGGATTCGAGACCTCGTTCAACCTCCGGAACCTTGGGCTGGCGTTCGTGATGGGATCGCTGGGGAGCATCGCGTTCTGTCTGCCTGTGTTGACGCGGCTCCAATTGGTGCAGCCACTTTCGCTGTTCCACGAACACCTTGGGCTCCGGAGTGTGGGTGGACGCTGGCGTTTCCGGGACGTGGGGGCGTATCTCCCGCTGATTTTCGTGTATTGGGGATTGGCGGTGTGGCAGGCACAATCGTGGATCGTCGGCAGTGCGTTCATCGGCATGCTTTTCGGCAGCATCCTCGTGCTGGGACTGTTGGGGTGGGGGCTGCTGTCGCTGCTCCAGCTTGCCGGGCCAAGCTTTGGCACGATGGGGCGGTTGGCGTTCCGCAACCTCTCTCGGAATCGTCTGGGGTCAATCTCCTGTTTTCTGGCGATTGCCGTGGGCACACTGCTCATCAACCTAGTGCCGCAAATTCACAACGGTTTGCAGGAGGAGGTCGCTCGTCCAGAAGGAGTGAAAGTGCCCAGCCTCTTCTTGTTTGACATCCAACCCGAACAAGTGGACCCCGTGCAAGGGATGCTCGCACAGCACGGCACGGCACTCGACCACCTTTCTCCGCTTGTGCGGGCGCGGCTGGAGGCGGTCAACGGCACTCCGTTCCGCACCGAATTGGACGGGCAGGTGCTGACCCGCGAGCAGGAAGGCGACCGCAGATTCCGGTCTCGTGGAATCAACCTCTCGTACCGCACCGCGCTTTCCAATTCAGAGCGCATCGTTTCCGGGCGTCCGCTGGCCGCGTCCTACGATCCGCTTTCTTCAGAACCTCCAGAGCTTTCGCTAGAAGAACGCTTTGCCTCGCGGCTGGGGTTGCGGCTGGGAGACCTCCTCACTTTCGACGTATTGGGCGTTCCGGTGGAAGGGCGCGTGGTCAACTTTCGTCAGGTGAAGTGGAACAGCTTTCAGCCCAACTTCTTCATCCTCTTCCAACCCGGAGTGCTGGAGGAAGCCCCGGCGAGCTTCTTGGGTTCCATCAGCAGGTTGGACGACCAGCAGCGGCTCACGATCCAGAACATAGTGGTGCAGGAGTTTCCAAACGTCTCGGTGATTGATGTCACTCGGATCGTCACCCGCATCCTCCAGATCAGCGACCAGATGAGTTTGGCGATTCGGATGATGGCGTGGCTTTCCATTCTTGTCGGGCTGGTGGTGGTTTATTCGATTGCGCGGCATGAGGTGCAGACGCGCCAATGGGAACTGAACCTGCTCAAGGTTTTGGGTGCGCGGTTTCAGGACGTGCGCACGCTCGTCCTGCTGGAGTTCGGATTGCTTGGGTTTTTCGCGGCGCTCTTTGGGCTGCTGCTGAGTTTGGCGATGTCCTACGCGCTGGCGTGGCAGTTCTTCGGGCGGCTTTGGATGCTTGCGTGGGAGGTGAGCGTCGCCAGCGTCATCGGCGTTTCGCTGCTGAGCATGGGGGTCGCCCTGCTGGCGGCCTCCGGAACGCTGCGGCAAAAACCCTTGGCATTGCTGCGGGCGGTCTGAGCGGGGAACTTTTGGAGTGGCGTGGAGTGTGCATTTCCGCGAGGGCAAGCACGTTCCCGTTTCCAAATGATTCGCATGAAAAGAATTCTCCCGCTGCTGCTCGTTTTACTGGTCGCCTTTGCCACGCTCGCCGAAGCGCAAGGTCGGAAGAAGAAGAAATGGCGTGGTTCCTTCCAGCGCTTCATCACCACGGTCAACTACTCCTACGTAACGACCGACGGTGACGGGACGGAGGTCACCGCCTCAAGCTCGGCGTCCATCCAAAGCACCGCCGTTGGTCTTGAGTGGATCTTCACTCCCTTCTTCACCGTGGAGACCGTCCTCGGCATCAGTCCGGGACGCAGTTACTTCACGCTCGAGGATTCGAGCAGCGTCAAAATCGGCGATGTCGCACAGGATGCCGGACCCGGATTTCTGATCGGCGGAAACTGGTACTGGAAGGAAGCGACCGAGGCGAAGTTCAACATGAACATCGGGCTGCTGACTGGAAATTTCAGCCTCAAGAACTCCTACAATGATGGAGGACGGGAGACCAATGGTACTTACACCAATACCGTCTATAACTCCAGCCAGAGTTCCAACTACAGCATTAACGTGCAGATGCTGAAGTTTGGCACAGAGTACGGAGGCGAGGAAGCCGGCTTCAAGTTCGAGCTTGCGATCTCGACCTCCGGTGTCACGAATTCCACCAGCCTCGGGAAAAACGCCACCGGCTCCCGTCAGCAGTACGAAACCATCACCGTTGGTGGTGGTCCCATCCTCTCCGTGTTCACTCGTTTCTGAGGAACCTTGCGCTGTTGAAGCGGGGCCACCTCCGATTCGTGCTGACCCTCCCGCCATTTTCTGTTAGTATCCCATAAAACTCTCGGTCTCCGGGGCAAACTGCACTTTCATGATACGAGTATGTTGACCCGCTTTCTTCTGCTGCTTCCTTTGTTGTTGGTGCTGGCGGCACCACTGTCTGCCCAGTCGTCAGTGGCCACCACCACCATCGCCACCATGCGCACCGTTTCGGGGTTTGTGGAGGTCCGGCAAAAATCCACGCAGAAAAGCGTTTCCGGGCGCAACGGACGTTTGCTCGGATTGGGAGATGTCATCAAGACCGGAACCGGAGCCAAGGCCACGATTGTCTTCCGAGATGGTTCGCGGGTCCGTTTGTTTGCGGAAACCGAGTTCACCATCGAATCCGGTGGGGAGCAGAAAACCAAGGCGCGGACCTTCAAGCTGGGGCTGGGGCTGAAAAAAGGCACCCTGCACGGAAGGCTCAAGCGGCAGTTTCAGCAGGTGAGCATCCGCACCCCGACCGCCGTGGTGGCGGTGCGTGGAACCGTGCTGCTGGTGAAGCAGTCTGGAGAACTCACCACCGTTCACCTCACCGAAGGGAAAATCGAGGTTTCCAATGCCGCGTCCACTGTCGAGTTGAGTCCGGGGCAGTGGCTCCCGGAGTTCCGGCGCATGGATGATCTTGCAGAAAAACGAGCACCGTTGCCCTACAAACTCTTCTTGCGCACCGAGCAGTACGAGGTGGATCTCTTTGCCAAGAAACCCCTCCGGCTCTTCCTCTCCATCGAATTGGGAAATCCCCGCAACCGTCGCTCTTTGGCGCGTCCGGGACCGGTCTTACTGGAAAGCAATTTCGCAGGAGTGGTGCTGCCCCAGCGTGTAAACCTCAACGAACGCGGGTCAGTGCGGGTGCCGTTCACTCTCAAGCCTTTGCCCAGAGGGGCGCAGCCGTTCGACGGACTCATCCTGATCACTGCGATGATGGATGCGCCCGGATTCGAGGATGTTGGTGCAGGAACACTGTTGCTTAAGTCCACCCCCACTGGCAAGCCGCAGCGTTTCCTGATCGATCCTCGCACGGATGCGATCCGTCCCAAAGAATAGCCAGTTTCTTCAGCCTTGGAAACCTCTCATGATCCGTGTATTTGGACTGTTGATTTTGGCGATGGCAGTGTCGGTGCCCGCCTTGGGGCTTGGCCCTGTGATCGTGCGGCTGCTTCCGGACCCCGGCGGGTTGCCGCCCGACACCTACTATCAGGATCGCAACCTGCGCTACACGGGGCCACTCAAGAAAGGGGTGGCTGAGGGGAAGGGACTGCTTTTCTGGGACAGTGGACAGATCGCCTACGAAGGTGGATTCAAATCCGGTCGGCCCGAGGGGAAAGGCGTGCAGTTTGATGTCAATGGTTTCCGAATTTATGCGGGCGAGTTTCAGCGGGGAAAGTACCACGGCACCGGAACCCTCTATTCGAAAGACGCGCAGTTTGTCCTCTACGAGGGAGGATTTGAGAACGGACAGCCCTCCCCATGACAAGTCCTGAAAATTGTTCTATGATGGAAGAGGTAGACTCGTCCATTCTGGAATGGTTGACCCCTCCGGAAGCTGCCGAACGCTGGGTGACACTCAAAGCAGCCGCCACGCTGGACGGCAAGATCGCCACCAAGACCGGAGAATCGCAATGGATCACCAGTCCCAACGCCCGCAAGTTGGGCCACTGGCTGCGGAACACGCATGACGCGATACTCGTTGGCATCAACACGGTGCTGGCGGATAACCCAGCACTGACCACACGGGGGATTCCGGAAGGTCGCCATCCGGTGCGGGTGGTGCTGGATTCCTACGGAAGGCTGCCGGAAAACAGCCGATTGCTGGCGGAAGATGGGGTTTCGGTGTTTGTGGCTACAGGGCGCGATGCCCAGAATGATGGATTCTGCGAACGTCCGCATGTGACGGTGCTACAGGCAACCACGGTACGCCCGGAGCTGTCTTGGGTATTGGATCAGCTTGCGGAACGTGGCCACCGGAAGGTGCTGATTGAGGGAGGCAGTCAGCTTCATGCCAGTGCTTTGGTGGCGAACCTGCCGAACCGACTCGTGCTCTTCCTCGCCCCCAAGGTGATTGGCGGGCAGGCCGCACTCGGGTGGTGTGGTGAGTGGGGCGCCGAAGGACTTGCGGACACGACTCGCTGGAGCATCCGGACGCACCAGTCCGTTGGAGAGGATCTGATGATCGTTGCAGACTATTTGACGTAAAGGCAAGGTGATAGAAATTCATGAGGGACTGATTCTTTTTGGGATGGCATTCGTGGTGTATGGGACCGTGTATCTCATTGCCATGCGGGGACACAAACGCAAGGGGCTATGAAAGCACTGGAACCGAGATTTGACACCATCGCAGACGCCATTGATACGATCCGTCGGGGAGAGCTGATCGTGATGGTGGACGACGAGGACCGCGAAAACGAGGGCGACCTGATTTGTGCAGCGGAGAAGGTCACTCCGGAGATCATCAATTTCATGGCCAAGCACGCTCGCGGACTCATCTGCCTGCCGATTGACGCAGAGCGCGTTCAGCAACTCCACCTGCCGCTGATGGTCTCGGAAAACACTTCTGGGCACGGCACGAACTTCACGGTCACGATTGAAGCGGCAACGGGAGTGACGACGGGAATTTCCGCACAAGACCGCGCCCGCACCATTCAGGCCGCCATGGCCCCAGATGCACGGCCCAGCGACCTGCGGCGTCCGGGGCATATCTTTCCTCTGCTCGCCCAAATCGGCGGTGTACTGCGACGTGCCGGGCATACGGAAGCGGCGGTGGACCTTGCCCGCTTGGCGGGGCTGCGTCCGGGAGGAGTGGTTTGCGAGATCATGAACGAAGACGGTACGATGGCGCGCTACCCGGAACTCCGGGAATTCGCGGACACCCACAAGCTGCCACTGGTCACGATTGCGGATTTCATCGAGTACCGTAAGCGCACCGAAACCTTGGTCGAGAAGAGAGCCGAGGCTGCGCTGCCAACCGAGCATGGGGAATTCCGGGTCATCGGCTTTCAAAGCACCCTTGACGACAGCGACTATGTCGCCCTCGTCAAGGGCACTTGGGAGCCGGACGAGCCTGTGCTGGTCCGGGTGCATTCCGAATGCCTCACCGGGGATGTCTTTGGCTCCTATCGCTGCGACTGCGGGCCACAGTTGGAAGCGGCGATGCGGATGATCGAACAGGAGGGCAAGGGGGTGATCCTTTACCTCCCGCAGGAAGGCCGAGGCATCGGCCTCATCAACAAGTTACTGGCCTATCATCTTCAGGATGAAGGCGCCGACACGGTTGAAGCCAACAGCCGCCTCGGTTTCAAAGATGACCTCCGCGACTATGGCATGGGGGCGCAGATGCTCTACCTGCTCGGCATCCGGAGGATGCGTCTGCTGACCAACAATCCACGCAAGATCGTCGGGGTGCAAGGGCACGGTCTGGAAGTGGTCGAGCGGGTTTCGCTGCAAGTGGAATCCAACCCCAAGAACGAGTCGTACCTGCAAGTGAAGAAGTCTAAACTCGGACACCTTCTCAACATCTAGCCTTCCTCAAAAACAAAACATGAACCATAACTTACCCGCTTGGGTGGAGGCACTGAAGCATCCGGAAGCGTATCCGCAAACTCCGAAATCCGTAGGTTTGACGGAAACTCACACGTCGTATCTATTTCGAGCCGACGAACTCCTCTACAAGGTCAAGAAGCCCGGGAACGAGTACCCCAGCCCCTCGATCAAGGAGGTGTTCTGCCGTGCAGAAGCCCGGCTGCTTCAGCAATTCAATCACGCATTCCCGGCCCGGGTGGTGCCCGTTCACGAAACCTCCGGGGGTTTCCAGTTGGAGGGCGAGGGTTCACCCGTCGAGTATGCGTTGGAGATACCCTTTTTGAGAGAGTCCGGATTCCTGAATGTTCGGCTGGACAAGGAAAAGGCCGGAGTTGCGGATTTGGAGCGGATCGGGGCGCAGCTTGCTGAAACTCACGCGAGTCTCGCGGTCAAGGACAAGGACAAGGTCGCCAATTCGGCGCGTCCGGAAGCCTTCCGAGCCTTGTGTGAGGATTTTCTCTACCAACTCAAGCGTTACTTTGATGCGTCGCTGACACAGCCGATTCTGGATATGATCC
Source organism: uncultured Pseudomonadota bacterium (assembly GCA_913020725.1). GTDB lineage: Bacteria > SAR324 > SAR324 > SAR324 > NAC60-12 > UBA8110. The sequence goes on along the minus strand of CAJWCD010000011.1, from coordinate 21,628 downwards.
GGCATCCGCTGGAGAAGTTTCTGGACGCCAATGGAGCGATCCTCGTGCGACGACTCCGCAAAGGTCGAGTCGTTGGAGGGCACGGGGCGTTCTTGCCCGAACACCTCCACCTCAAAGGTGAGACCATCACCGTTGCGAGTCCGCAAGAAGTGCATCGCAAGTATGCCGTGCTTGATGTCGCAAACGACGTAGCAGCCCTGAGTGTGGAGTTGATGCGCCGCAACCGGAACGACCTCAGAACGGTTTTCCTGCAACGCTACATTGACACCTCCAAAGATCGGGAACTGAACCGATTATTGCCGCTTTACGAAACTTTCCAAGCGCTCAAACAAGGAGTGAACTCCTGCGAAATGAAGGTGGCACTTCAGGACGATGCTTTGGGAGAGTTGGGCATGGATTATTTCCAACTCGCTGTGCGCCGCTCCCGCGACCTTTCCCACGTCTGAACCGGAGGCAAGCTTGGACAATGGCGGACTCTCCCTTGGACTCATGGGTGGGTGGTCGCATCCAACGTGTTTCACAGCGCGGGACCAACGCCATTCGGCTTGACCTCTTCCATCCGCAAGCCCCTTTGCCCTCCCGTCGCTCGCGCTGGTTGATCTCAACGACCCCGGAAGCCTCGGGCATCCACCCCAGCAGCGAACCGCATCAAAACGCTCCCAATCCGCCCATCTTCTGTCTGTGGCTACGTACTCGCATCTTGAACGGACGAGTGGCTCAGTGGGCACAACTGCATCCTCGTGTTCAGGAAGTGACGATTGACCAGCTCAAGGATGAGCGGGTGCAGCGTTTCCACCTCGTTCATGAAGACAACGGCTCCGACAGCAACCTACTCCTGCTTGACGAGGAACGACACCTGCTGATTGCGCTCCGGAATCCCAATCAGTCTGGGCGCTCGCTTGCCAAAGGCAAACCCTACACCCAGCCCAGCCACTGGCACCGATCACGCCCAGAAGCTAGAGAACAATCGGAAGCGGCTCAAACTCATGGGCAACAAGCGGTGTGGCAACAGCACCTCAAACGACTGTGCAAGCAACTGCACCGTAGACTCCAGCACTTGGAGGTTGACCAAACCAGCTTGAGCGATGCTCATCGTTTCCGTCGTTGGGGAGATTTGCTCAAATCGAAGTTGCACGAACTCCAGCCGGGACAAGCAGAAATCATTGTGTTGGAGTACTCTGAAAACGAACTCGCCGAGGTGTGCATTCCACTCAACCCACAGGAATCCCCCCAGCAGAACCTGAAAGTGTTGTACCGCCGGGCCGAAAAGCTGGAGCGTTCCAGACCTCATGTTAAACGACGGATCACGGAAACTCAGAGCCAGTTGGAGAGCTTGGGTGTGGCACTGGAGCAGCTTGCCGGACTCCGGGATGATGTGGCAGTGGCGGCATGGGAATCACGCCTGCCGCGATGGATGCAGGCGACGCGACCTCGTGAAGTCAACAAAACCTCCAGCAAGAGGACCAAAGTCTCCGGACCCCTGATCCGCATCAGCTCGGACGGGTTGGAAATCTGGGTGGGGCGCAACGCCCGCGAAAACGAGACTGTGACCTTCCGCTGGGCCAAGGGCAACGACTGGTGGCTTCACGCTCAGGGGGTGGGCGGAGCGCATGTGGTGATCCGGAATTTTGGGGGAGACCTACCCACACGAACACTGGAAGAAGCGGCACAACTGGCGACGTACTTCAGTAAACTCCGGAAGGCCGGACGCGCCGAAGTCGATTACACCCGGCGCAAACACGTCCGCAGGGTGCGTGGCGGACCAGCCGGGCTGGTGCATTTTTCGCAGAACCGAACCTTGCCGGTCCGACTCAATTCCGAGTTGGTGAACCGCCTGCTCGCCCGCACGACCGTTTAGTCTGATGTCCATCGAAGTGCAGGTACAGCCCACGCCATTCTTCGACAAGCTCAGGACGAGCGGGATTGAGTCAAATGAAGAAAGGAGGCTGTTTTGCTCTACCTGAAAGCCTTACACATCATCGGCGTTGTGGTCTGGTTTGCGGGGCTGTTCTACCTCGGACGCCTCTTTGTTTATCACCAAGAGGCGCAGTCCAAACCGGAGCCAGAGTGCAGCATTCTAAGCGCGCAATTCGCACTCATGGAGCGGCGCTTGTGGTACGCCATCACGTGGCCCGGACTCTGCATCACGGTCATCTTCGGAAGCGTCCTTTTGCACTTTTGGGGTTTTCCGGACTGGCTGCACGCAAAACTGGGGCTGGTGGCGCTGCTCATCGGCTATCACCTCTGGTGCGGGCGGCTCCGGGCGCAACTCGCGGAAGGCACCTGCACTTGGAACTCGCGCCGGTTCCGTTTGTTCAACGAGGTGCCCTCGTTGCTGCTCATCGCAATTGTGTTTGTGGTGGTTCTCAAGGATGCGGTCTCGTGGCCGTGGTTGCTCCTCGTGTTGGCGGGGATCGGGGGCATCATCGGGATCACCGTCTGGGTTGTTGCTGCAAGGAAGCAGGCTAATTCAGGGACATAAAACACTTTAAATTCCAAACCTCCACCATGCGAATTCAACACATTTTCTTGACGCTGCTTGTGATCTCCTTACTGGGGGGCTGCGGAATGCTCAATTTCAACTCTCAGAGCAATGAAGCGGTTGCCTTTGAGCAGGGCCTCCATGCTTACGAGGCAGACGATTACGCGCTTGCGGCCCGCAAATTCCGTAAGATCCCGACCGATTCCGACCTCTACCCGCAAGCCCTCAAGGTCATCCGCAAGATTCCCTACAAGCGGGGTAAGCAGGCGTATAAGCAGAAAGACTACGAACTCGCTGTTCGTGAGTTAGAAAAGGTGAACTCGGACTTTCCAGAATATGCCGAAGCACAGGAGATGCTGCTACGTTCAGAGTATGTGCTGCTGCATCGTCGCTACCAGCGCAGTTCCGGCAAGGAGCGCATGGAGACGCTGGGCAAGTTGGTCGAACGCTCGGTGAAGCTGGCGGACTCGGAGTTGCTGATCTCCAGCGTCAATGACATTGGTGAAGAACTGGACGCCTCTCGTGATCCGGAGCAAACCAAGGTGTTGCTCGGCATGATGGAACAAACGCTCGCCTCCAAGGACCCGGTGCTGATGGATCGAGCGCTCAAGCACCTGCTGATGCGCTTTGACCGTCTCAACAACCAAGCGGCGGTGCGCCCGCAAATGTTCCAGATGATTGGCTCGATTAAGCTGGCGATGATGTGAGGAGGGGTGGAACTTCATGCTGGGAGCGCCGTAACAGCCACAGACTCAGCAGGGCCATCCCACCAATTTGAGCGTAGGCCAGCACTTCGTGGTTGAGCGAGAGCCAGAGATCGTAGGTTCCGTGCAGCAGGAAGGCGACCAGCCACGCTCCCAAAACTGACCACATTTCCCGATAATGATCCGGAACTGCGCCGTCTTCTCGGTACAAGCGCAGGGCGGATTTTCCCAGTAGATACCCCATCGGCATCGACATGAACGCATGAGCAGGCAGGGTGATGATGGTCCGGGTGATCAGTACGGCAGGACCGTACTGGTCTAGGTAGAAAGCATTTTCGATGGTGGCAAATCCCAAGGCGACCGCTCCGGCCTGCACCATCCCCTCAGCGGGGTTCCGGAGTCGTCCAAAGACGTAGGAGAGCAGTAGCAGAACGACGAGCTTGGCAAACTCCTCGTTGGCCCCAATCAGCAGCCAGAATCCTGAGCGTGACAGTGACCAGTCCCATCCAAGGATTCCAAAGTCTGCCGGCGCTCCGGGCCAGAAGCGAGTGTATTTCTCCACCAAGTGGTTGAGCAGCAACGCCAGCAGGCCGCAGAGATTCCCGCCGAGGAACAGACGTAGCAAGAGGCGGAACTGCGGGCGCTGGTTGCGATTCCAGTGGAGCAGCGCCCAGATCCACGCGAGTCCGGGAGCAACCACCATCGCGGTTATCGGGAGCCACATGTTTTCTGATGGTTGCGGTTGTGATCTGAGCGTGGCATAGTTATTACAACAATGTTTTCCTTAGCGTCCACTTACGCTAACACGCTCTCAAGTCGACAGCAAGCTCATGGAATGCACACCCCTTTCAACTCAAATCGACCATAACGAACTGGAAAGCATCACCCGCCGGATTGCCGCCGGGCGTTATTTTCGGCAGCTTGACGAACAGGTTTTGGAGCAAATGCTCCGGCGTGGAGAGTTGGTGAGGTGCAATCCGGAAGAGGTGATCTTTCAGGAAGGTGATGAGCAGGCGGCGCGTCTGGGAGTGTTGCTTGAAGGTTCACTCGCGGTCACATCGCAGGAGTCCTTTCTTATGCGGCTGGACCAGACAGGGGACGTGATCGGTGAGATGTCGGTGCTGCGTCCGGGACCACACTCAGCGAGTGTGGTTGCCGAAGTCGAGAGCCGGCTCGTGATGTTCCCCAACGAACTCTTCACGGCTCCGGAACACTCGGCAGAAGTCTCGGCAATTTATCTGGTTTTCGCGCACATCCTTGCCGAAAAGCTGCGCATCACCACCGCGCAAACCCGCCTCCAGCACGGCAACCGGGCTAGTGATGAGGTTCAGCCGCCCAAGATTGGGGTGGTGGATTCCAATCCGGAATCGCTGGAGCAACTACTGGCATTGGTGCAAGACGTCTGGCCGCGGGGACAAGTTTCTGAAATTTCCAAGGAAAAGCTACTGGAGGGCGACCTCACCCAGCGCTTTGACCTCATTCTCGTGGACCCCCTAGACGGGGAGTCCGATACCGAGGTGGTGCCTGCTATCGAAGGCTGTGTGCTTGCCTCTGAAATGATTCTGGCCGTCAGCCGCTATTGCACGGAAGAGGGCAACCGGGAACAACTCGCCAATCTGGGCGTGACCTCGTTTCTGTCGAAACCGTTTTCGGAATTCGACTGCCGACACCTGCTCTCGCAACTGCGGGTCTCCTACTACCGCCAGCGCGAGTTGGAGCAAGTCGAACATGCTGCTGACACCGACCGCCTCACCGGACTTGCCAACCGCCGCAAGCTCGACGAGTTCATCGAAGCACTGGTCACTCTCTATCCGGAACGTCAGGAGCCGTTCTCCCTGATCATCGCCGACGTGGACAACTTCAAGCACTACAACGACACCCACGGGCACCAGATGGGGGATGTGGTGCTGGCCACGGTCTCCTCGGTGTTCAAGACCCGGGTGCGGCGTGGCGACCTCGCCGCCCGCTTCGGAGGTGAGGAGTTTGTGATGATGCTGCCCAAGTGCAACAAGGCCAACGCCCTCCGGATCGGCGAAAAACTCAGGAAGGCGATTGCGGACGAGGACATCCCCTATCAGGAACAGCAGCCGCTCGGCAACCTCACCGCCACCTTCGGGGTCGCCACCTTTCCGGAAGATGCAGAGTCCATCGAGCATCTTCTCAAGCAGGCGGACGACTGCCTCTACCAGGGCAAGGAGTCGGGCCGCAACGTTGTCATCGGTGCTAATCCGATCTAACCCTGCGTTTTTGCCAAAAAAGCTTGTGTTCTGGCGCGGGTTCCGGCTTAATGAATAGTTTACTTGTAATGTGCACCGGAATCCGGGCACCGTTTGGAGAGAAGTGATGAAAACGCGATTTGTTCGCAAGGAAGACATGGAGAACGGGACGCATCTGCGCCAGTGGTGGATTGTGGACGCTTCCGGAAAGACTCTGGGCAAGATCGCCACCCGCATTGCTACTGTGTTGCGAGGCAAGCATAAGGTCATTTACGCCCCGCATGTGGACACCGGTGACTTTGTGGTCGTGGTCAATGCCGACAAGGTGGAAGTGACCGGCAACAAGGAAACCGACAAGATGTACTACCACCACACGGGCTATCCGGGGGGGTTGAAGGAGTACCGTCTCAAGGATCTCCGTGCCCGCAAGCCTGAGGCGATCATTCAGCGGGCTGTCAAGGGCATGATGGCCAAGAACGCCCTCAACCGTCACATGCTCTCGCGCCTCAAAGTGTACACCGGCGCAGAGCATCCGCACCAGGCTCAGCAGCCCCAGCCCCTTTCGATTTGACGGACACCAAAACATGACGACTTTCATTCAATACTACGGCACCGGACGCAGGAAATCCTCTGTCGCCCGGGTTTACCTGCGTCCCGGTTCTGGACAAGTGAGCATCAACAAGCGTTCTCTGGAGCAGTACTTTGGGCGCGAGGTCTTGCGCAAGATCGCCCTCCAGCCGTTGGAACTGGCCGAGATGGGTGAGCAATTTGACATTTACATCAACGTTCACGGCGGCGGTCTTTCCGGACAAGCCGGAGCGGTGCGCCACGGCATTTCTCGTGCGTTGCTCGCTGCTGATGAGGAACTGCGACCTTCACTGAAGAAAGCCGGCATGCTGACCCGTGACTCCCGCAAGGTGGAGCGCAAGAAGTATGGACAGCCCGGCGCCCGCAAGCGCTACCAGTTCTCCAAGCGCTGATTCCCTTCCCGTGCAGGCCCGGACGGGAGTTTTCTCCGACCGGCCATGACCGTTTTCCTCGGTTGCTGGACGCTCGTTTCCGGCCTGCTCGTTCTCAACGTCTTTCACCCCCTCGTTCCCCGAGATTTCCGTTCGCCCACGGCGTTGGTCTGCTGCTTTGCGCTGGGCTGGTTGGTGGGGGATCTCGCGCTTCTGTTCCTGCTGCTGGATTTCGGGATGCTGACGCTCGCGTTTTGGGCGGGTGAACTCGCTACAATCTCTGCGGTGTTTTGGCTTTTGCTCCACAGCGCCCTTGCCGTTGCGCTGCTGCATCGGTTGTATCGACTCTCCGGCTTGTCCTCCGGACTCCAGTTGCAGCTGGAATCGCAGGGCAGTCCCCTGACGCCGTTTCCTCAAATTGCCGATGGCGGATGGGACTGGCTGCAAAATTCGCTCTGGCCTCAGCAAAAGGAAGCCACTGCCCGGCACACAGAAGTCTACGCCAGTACCGGAGGACACGCTCTCACGCTGGATGTGTATCGTCCGGAGAACTTGTCACCTGTGCAGCAACCCGTGTTGCTGCACATCCATGGCGGGGGCTGGCATGTGGGCACCCACAATCAGGGCATCCCGCTGCTGCGACACCTTGCCGCGCAGGGTTGGGTTTGTGTGGCGCCCACCTATCGCTTGGCACCGCAGCTGAAACTGCCGGAAGCCTTTGCGGACGTACAACAGGCACTCAAATGGCTGGTGCAGCACCAGCGACGCTTGGGCATTGATCCGGAGCGCATCGTCATTTCCGGAGGTTCTGCCGGAGGGCAACTCGCCTCGTTGCTGGCCCTCAAACTAAGCCGTCCGGAAACTCGTCCCCCCGGAGTCACGATTGTAGGGTGCCTGAGTCTGTATGGCGTGTACGACCTCCACGGCTGTTTTGCTGAAGAGACACCGAACCCGGCACGGGCAAAACTGCTCAGCAGTGCGATGGGTGCAGTTCCAAGCTGCTGTCCGGAACGCTACGAAGCCATGTCCCCCTTGCATCAAGTGCATCGCAAGGCACCGCCGTTTCTGCTCGTGCAGGGCAGCAAGGACGCGCTGATTCCGCTGGCGGAACCCCAGGCCTTCCAGCAACGGCTCCGGGATGCCGGAGCCTCGGCGACCCTGTTGCAACTTCCGGAAGTCGAACATGCGTTTGATCTCTTCCCCACGCGACCCACACGGCAAGCCCTCCCGGTTTTGACAGCATGGCTCAACGCACTGGTGACACGATCCGGTTGACCTCATGGCCGGATCCAAGCTATGCTCGTAGGGTATAACCAACCGAAGGAGTTTCATGACTGAAGTCGCCACTGAATCTGTTGCCCGTCCCCGAATTGCCGAACCGATCCTGCTACGCGAAGAACGCGAGGGCATCGTCACGCTCACCCTCAACCGTCCGAAACAGTACAACGCCCTTTCCGAAGAAATGCTTGCCGCGCTGCAAGCGGCGTTCGATGACCTCACCCACGATGAATCGGCACGGGTGGTGGTGATCGCTGCGAACGGCAAGGCGTTCAGTGCTGGACACGACCTCCGGGAGATGCGTTCCAAGACCGATGAACGCTACTTCCGGGAGTTGTTCGCGCAGTGCGGGCGCATGATGCTCTCGGTCAACCGGCTACCCCAGCCCGTGATCGCCCGGGTGCAGGGCATCGCCACGGCGGCAGGCTGTCAGCTGGTCGCGGCCTGCGACCTTGCGGTGGCGGCCGAGGAGGCCCGCTTTGCAACCTCCGGGATCAACCTTGGACTCTTCTGCTCCACGCCCGCAGTGCCCGTGAGCCGCAACCTCGCCCGCAAAAATGCCTTCGAGATGCTCTTCACCGGGGACTTCATCAACGCCCCCACGGCGCTCGACTGGGGGCTGGTCAACCGTGTGGTCTCCCCCGATCAGTTGGATGCTGTGATTCTGGAGATCGCCGAGAAGATTGCCGCCAAGCCTCCGGAGGCCGTGCGACTCGGCAAGGCGGTGTTCTATCAACAACTGGAAATGCCGCTTTCGGAAGCCTACAACTTTGCCGGAGACCGCATGGCCTGTAACCTCATGTACGCCGCCGCGCTGGAAGGTGTGGATGCCTTCCTCGAAAAACGCCGCCCGAGTTGGTCTCCCCACACCTAACTGTGCTGATTCGTTAGGTTGTTTTCCTGCAAGCGGCTACCAGCCCGTTCGCCCTGAGCTTGTCGAAGGGTGAACCATCAGGCTTCGACAGGCTCAGCCCGAACGGAAAAAACAGGGAGCTCAAAACAGGTTTGGAGTACAACCTCACGAAATCGTACACCTAACCGTTTTCACCACATCCAAAAAAATCCACAAAGTATAGCGGTCGGGAAGGAATCCTTCTTCTTCGGATTGGCCTTGTGTTCTCTTGAGATTCTGGGAACCTGATTCCGGGTGAGGATAACTCAGGAACCCATAAGTCTCCTGATGTGTTTCCAGACACGGACCGTCGCTGCGTTTGCTCGGCGGACCTGTACAACGCAACTGCCTGGAGCAAAGGCAGTCATCATCTCGCGGACTCGCAGGTCTTGTTTTTTTGAGACCCATCTGCGAAATGGTTTTTTACCCTCTGGCTTCTCGCCTTCCAACACGTTCCCGCAGCCAACCGAATCAGGCATTTCCCACGCCCTTGGGTTCCGGGGATTCGTCCGCCAAACGGTTTTTGGAACCGTACAAACCTCCAGCAAAAAGCTTGACGATCCCGCGTGATGGAGTACAATCAGGCAAATTCTCAGAAAAATTCGCCCATGGAGGGGCGTTTCCAGGCATTTGACCGCTTTCCCTCATGGTCCGACGGCATGACGAACCCATTTTCCGGCCACGCCTTCTTGCTTTCCCGCCTCCGGGTTTTGCAGGTGGGCCTCTGCTTGGGAGGTCTGCTGGCATTCGCCACCACCACGCAGGCGGAGTACCTCGTCCGCAATCGTGCGGAGCCGGAACTCAAGCAGCAGATGCACCGTATCCTCCAGAAGATGTTGGGGGAGGAGTATGTGGATGTTTCGGTGCAGCGTCACGCCCTGATCGACACCAATTTGCGGAAGCGCGACAGCGATGTCGTGCCCGGTGTGCAGATCATGACCCGTCCGGAAGAGGCCAACGTCGTCTTTAGCTACCGGACGATCACGGTGGTCGCCAAAACGGAGGTGGACCTGGACGTGATCGAGGTTCGCCTCCGCAACGACGTCAAGCTGGACCTCCAGGACCGCTTTGAGCTGTCGGTGGTGCTGGGTCTGGTGAAGATCGAGCGTCCGGATTTCTCTCAGAAGTTGGTGGATTATGTGAATCTGCTCGTGGCCGCGCGGGATGATCTGCGGGGCGGGAAGTCTGCCGATGCCCGCACCAAGCTTCAGCAGGCCGCCGAGATCAGCGCCAAATTCCCCAACGGCTACGAGATGCTTGGCGTGGAGAAACTGATTCCGGAATACCGATCAGAAACACTGGAGCAGATCAGCATTCAGGAGATGATCTTCGCCGGATTGCTCGGCTTTCTGATCCTACTGCTGCTGGTGTTCTTCTTCTTTGTTTCCCGGAGTACACGCAAAGACGACGTCGAGGAAAAGCAGCATCCGCTCCAACCCGCCTTGGGCAAGGTCGCCGAGGCCATCGAGTCGATGAAACCGGAAGAGGAAACCGAAGACGAGGGCTTGCCGCTTGCCGAGGAAGAGGCGGCGGCTGAGGAAGGGGAACGCGAGGATCACCTGCGCTTCCTCAAGGCACTGCCCCCCACGGATCGTACCAACCTGATCAAAACCCTACAGAACAAGGACCGGGCCGTGGTCCTCAGCCAGATTGACCTCGTTGACGCTTCACACGTTCTCAAGACGCTGCCTCCAGAGGAGGCGTTTGTGATCTTGCACCAGATGCGCAACGTTGCCATCTCGGAAAAGAAGCTTCAGGAGTTGGGTGAAAAGCTGGCGGAAACGGCAAAAACCCTGGAGCAGCAGTTCGATGCGCTCGGACGCATCGGGGAACTCTCCGGACAGCTCGAAACCGAGAGATGGCAGCAGATTCTCGCCAGTGCCGAAGCCTTGCAGACCAAGCATCCGGAAAAGAAGGAACAGGTCGGCGGTGCCTTGCAGGAGCTTCAGACCAAGGGCGTGACCTTCGGTCAGTTGCACGAACGTTCCGAAGTGGACCATGCCCTGCTCGGCAGAGTGATGGAACGCTTCGAGCGTTCCAAGCTCAGCAACGGGGGGCGCGTTTCTGTGCAGTACGTCCTCTTCGAGGCAGAGCCGCAGTTTCAGGAGATGCTCTTGAGTGAGTTCACAGAAGACACCCGCCAGTTCTACCAGGAGCAACTGGAGCAACTTCAGCAGCAGGCCAGTGAAGACGAGGACGCCCTCGCTCGTATCGAGCAGATGCGCGACCTGCATCGCAGTCTCTTCATGCGACTGGTCCACAACGAATTGAACCGTCTCCCAACCACCACCAATCAGGAGGAATGAGGAATGGCTGTTGCCCCAAAAACTGACAAGATCGGCACCCTCATCGGTTTTATTTCCGGAACCCTCTTCATCTTGATGGGTGTCCTCTGGCCCACGGAATTCTCCAATCTGGCGTTGATCCTTGAGGGCTGGGAGGGGATGGAGTCCGGGACGGGAAAAATCATTTTCCAGTTGACGCGCTTTGTGGACATCAAGTCCTTCTTCATCGTGTTTGGCGGCACCTTTTCGGTGACGTTCATCGCCTTCCCCTTCAAGAAAACCACTCGTTGCTTCGCTAGCATCCTCAAGGTGTTTGCCGCCGACAAAGCCGAACTGGAAGCCGAGGAGATTTATGAGCAGTCCCGCAAGCTCGGCGAGAAACGCTTCAACGGCAAGCGCATCACGAACGAGGATTTGAACGGGATTGAGAATGTCTTCATGCGGCGCTGGATCGAGAGCCTGATCGTGCGGGAGCAGGTTTCGGACGATCAGATTGAGGGGATCATTCAGTCGGAAATCCGCATGTACGAACATCGCGCCGATGAGGAGATCGGGATTCTGGAGTTCATGAGCACGGCGGCTCCGGCCTTTGGGATGGTCGGAACGATTGTTGGTCTGGTGCTGATGCTGTCCGAAACCGGAAGTGTCCGGGCCGTGATGCAATCCATGTCGATCGCCATGCTGACCACCCTGTATGGGGTGATCCTCGCCAACTTGCTTTTTTTGCCGGTCGCCTCAAAACGCAAGCAGCTCAAGGAGTCGAACCTGGTGCTGTTGGAGATGATCCGGGAGAGTGTGCACGGTATCGCCCGGCGGGAATCCCCCTACACGCTCATGCAGGGCTTGGATTTGTTTCTGCCCAAGAAGCGGGAGGAATTTGACAAACAATACGAGGGCTGATTCAGGCTCACACTTGGATTGCAGTAAGAGGGAGACGCCCAAATGTTTACTGGCAAGCGCAAGGGAGCGGGGGGCAGCAGAGAGGTCCGCTGGATCATCACCTTTGCCGATCTGATCACCCTGTTGTTTTGCTTCTTCGTGTACCTGTCGCTGTTCAGCAAACCGCAGGTCAGCATCAAGGGGCAGTTCAAAGTGACCGAACCGGTGTTGTCGAGTTTGCAGACCTTTCTCCCTACGGACGCTTTGGGGCAAATTCGCAAACTGATGGGAGCGACCTACGAGATTGAAGCCGAATACGCTGAGCAGCTTGGCAAGCAGCTTGGCCCGGAACTGATGGCGCTCTACCAAAAGCGCCTCATCTTGACAAGCTTGGTGAAGATGCGTCTTTCGGAGCAGCAGCTAGTCAGCCGGATTGGGGTGATGGTCAGTGACAATGTGGGTGAGGAGATTCATGTGCCCCTCCACTTCACCGGAAGTGCCCGTCGGGGACCGACCGATGCGACCCTTTGCACGGACGAGGGACTGCAAGCACTGCCCCTGGAACTGATGCAGTACGATTACCTGTTGGGCAGGGAGATGGTGACTGTCAGGAAAGACGAACAAGCGGGCTACCTCCCCCTCTGCCTCATCAATGATGACCTGTTTGAGTTGGACGAGACCATCGTGGTGCAGATTGGCACTTTGGAGGGAAACGTGGAGCGCGGAAGCCTGATTTCCAAGGAGTTGGTGATTTCGGATGATGAACCTTTGCCCAAGGTATCGTTCGAGATTGACCGACGAGAAATCTATGAAGGGAGTGTCAATGTGACGGTACACATCCAACCCATCAGCGGGGTGGAAACCATCATTCCTCTGGGAACGCGGGGTTCCGCCAAGGAGGGCGTGGATTATCGTTTTCCAGACGGGAAGGCGATCACCATCTACCCCTACACCGAGAAGGGATCGATCGCGCTGGAAGTGATGCAGGAGGACGTGCCGCTCTACGCAACGCGATCCCTCATCGTCGAGATCCTCAGCGAAAAGCTGCAACACGCCGAAACCGGCAAGGCGGACAAACAGTTCAACACCATCGTTGGCGCCTTGGAGATGAAGGATTGCAGCGGAATCCACCGTTTTCTGCGGGAGAACGCGGGGCAGTTTGAGGGGTTCGAGTTGAATGCCTCGAAGTCGCGCTGCATCCTCTCGCTGCCCTCGGCGTTCCTGTTTCGCAGCGGGAAGGCCACGCTGCTCCCGAAACGAGTGGGCAAGCTGCGCGAGTTCATGACCACCATCCGCAACCGCTATGAGCTGGAGGGCGACGCGATCCGGGTGGAGGGGCACACCGATGATGTGCGGACGGGGCCGAACAGCCTCTTTGCGAACAACTGGGAACTCGGCACCATCCGGGCGACCAACATGGCGGTCTTCATGATCAAGCAGGCCGGGTTTGACCCCAACCTGCTGGCCGCCGCTGGTTATGCGGACACCCGCCCGAGGGTGCCAATTGTGGACGCCTCCGGAAAGCGCAAGCGGGGCAAGCCCCTCCGGGAGGCTCGTCAGGCCAATCGACGGGTGGACATCATTTTCACTCGGCCACCAGCGACTGAGGTGACCCGCCGCTTCTTCCCGTGAGCGGATGCGGAGCAACAGTGATTGGTGGTGCCAACGCGGCTGGGTTGCGCTGGTGGTTTTGTTGATGCTGTGGGGAGGAATGGAGAATCGAGTGTTTGCACAAGAGAACTCCGACACGGTGGCAGAGACGCTGATCATGCAAACGTCACCGTCCAAGGTTAAGCATTCCGACGGAGTGTTTGTGGTGGAGGTCAGTGCCTTTGATCCCTTGTTGGTGGTCAAGATCAACGGCTTCGCGCAGATGGTGCGTCCGGGGGCGGACTGGCAGGTGTTCGAGGTGCCCTACCAGCTCAAGCCGGGCGACAACGAGTTTGCGGTCTTTGTGCAGACGAAGACCTCGGAGCAGCAGGAATCCTTTACGGTGACTTACACGACGCAGGAGATGAAGGAAGAAAAGCTCAAGATTGATCCGCTGAGCCTTGCCTTTGTGCTGGGCTACACGCAGAGCGACAACATGCTGCAAGCGAACAAGTTGACCACAAAAAAACCTGCTGGTCGGCTCGACGCCGTGTTGATCTCCGGGTACCGCTACAAGTTGATGGCGAATGCGGGCTTGTCCCTCAAGTTCCTCCTCAAGACGGATCGTCAACTCGACCGCACCCTGAGCAACCGGGAAACCGGCTATCGCAAACTGGCGCTCGAGTACGACCACCAACGCTTGTGGGGCACGAACCTCACCACCGGTCTGGGACAGAGCGTCTTCAGTCTCAAGAGTACGGACACGAGCAAGCCCAGCACCTTGGGGGAGTTTCAGACCAGCACCAGAAGTTTGTTCTTTTTCACAGGAGTGGACGTGCCGTTTGCAGGGAACTATGTGGCGTCTGCAAAAGTTCAAGTGGAGGTGCAGACTGGAAAAAGCGCGGGCAACGCGGGCACCGTGACCTCCTCGGAGCTTGGTTTGCGGCTGCGTTTTGGCGGGTTTTCCACAAAGGTCGGGGCGGACCAGAAATCCGGAGCCTTCACGGACGCCAGCAACAACACCAGTTCCAGCACCACGAAAGGCAGTGCGCGGATGACATGGGGCAGCTGGACGCCCCACTTGCAGTACCAGAGCCACAACCAGCAGTATCAGCAACCCAACGCCGTCACTGGACTTCAGGTGCGGAACCGCCGTAACACGTCGGGCTTTGGGGTCAAGTACCGCTGGAGCGAGTCGCTGCTGCTGGACCTCTACGCCAAGCAAATCAAGGTGTCTTCAAACGAAGCGTTGAATGCGTACAGCGAGAGCCAGGTCGCTGTCCAAATGATGTGGAGCTATTGACATGCGCCGGATGCTCACCGTGCTGTCGTTGCTGATCGTGTTCGGCACTTCCGTGTTTGCGCAGGGCGGCACCCTGCGGTTGGAGAAGGGCGTGGTGAAGTTGTTGCGTGAAGGCCGGAGCCAGTTTCTGAGTTCGGTCGGGGAAAAATACCGTTTGCAGCGCGGAGATCGTCTGCACACGGGTCCGGACACGCGGGCCATCGTTGCAGTGCGCGGGGAGTCGGAAGTCATCGAGTTGTTCTCAAACGCCTTTCTGCACTTCAAGGGGGTCACGACCAGCCAGACCAAGATTGCCCTGCTCACGGGCAAGGGCAATTTCAAGGTTGCCCCGGCTCCGGAAGCAACAGAGGAACGTCAGGCAGCACTCAAGTCGCTGCGTCCGCAAGCAGGCGGGCCACAAAAATTCGGACTGAAGGAACGCATGGGAACGTCCCAGAAATCCGGAGATCAACCCGGCGTGGGAAAAGCTCTGCGACTTCCGGAATCCCTTGCAGCGCAGGAAGCACGGAAAGACGAGCAGGAAGAGAGCTTCTGGGCCAAGATCGGTTCCGGCGCCAAGCAACCCGGACCCCGCAAGCGCATGGCCCGGTTTCAGGTGCGCACGGTCTCGGCGATTATCGCGGTGCGCGGCACCGATTTCGTGGTCGCCACGGCGGGAGACGTGACCAACGTCTTCACCGTGGAAGGCGAGGTTGGAGTGGCCGCAGCGGATCTGCCGGATCATGAAGTCACCGTCCCTGCAAACACGGTTTCCCGCGTGCAGGGCGGATTTGCCCCGACACAGCCGGAGAAAGTGGGGGCCGCTGAACGTGCGCAGATTCTGGAATCAGAAGGCACCGAGGGTTTTGAGGATGTGGAATTCGGCAGCTTGGAAACCACCGAAGCCATTGCCGAGCAGCGTCGCACGGGAGCCGATGACACCGCAGCCCTGCTCGACGAGACGGGTGCAGACGATTTGCTGGATTTGCTTGAAGAAGTGGTGTCCGAGACTCCCACGGCACCTCCAGCGACGCTGGAAACCAATATCCAGTTGCAGTTGAATTTTCAGTAGTTGAAAATCATGAGCATCAATCACAGGACTTACGCAACTTTCCAAAATCGTTTCCATGCTTTGCGTGGGAACGCCGCCCCAGACGCTTTGCGTCCACGTTCTGAACCGCAAAGCGGGCGAGTCCTTGGCTCCCACGCGAAGCATGGGAGCCATTTTGCGTAAGTCCTGAATCAAAGAGATCTCTGAGTAACACGAGCGTAATTTTCCACTGGCCTCCCTTGGGTGTGCCAAATCAGAAGATGTCATGGGTTTCGTTCGCCACTTCCCCTTCAGACTGGTCCCGCTGGCCCTGTTGCTGGCATGGGGCGTTGTGGGCTGCGGGGACTTGTCGCCCGAATCGGAAGGCACGGCCACCGTGCGGTTGCGTTTGGCGTCCAACACACATTCCCCGGCACTGCTGCGGCAGGCATCGCGGATTGCGGACAACACCTCGAACCGTGCCACGGTCGAGCTGATCCCGGTGGCGTCCTGTTCCGGGAGTCCCGGCAACACTGGGAGCTTGGGAGCGGTGGCGATCACTTTGGGGGGCACCCCCACGGCAACCTTCAACGCTGTGCCCCTTGGAACCGCGCTGAAGCTTTGCGTGTACCTCTACAAGGCCAGCACGACCTCCACCACTCCAGACGCGACGGGCGAGACGGACACCTTCACCATCTCCACAGAAAACTACGCCAGCACCATCATCGTCACGGTGTACGAAATGCTCTACGCCAAGTTCCGGCTCCAGATCACCGACAAGTATGGAAACGGACCTTACAAAGGGGTCGCCTCCTACTACGACAACACAACCTCGCAACAGGGCACCGTCCAGTCCTCCGGCTTTCCGGACAACGCCACCACCTACGCCTTCCCCAGCGACAACAACACGAGCAGCTACTTCAGCAGCGACAACAAGACCTACCACCTCGTGGTGGACAACGTTTCCTACGATCCTAGGGGAACCTCCCTGACCACCACCATTGCGCTGCCCGGCTTCAAGACGCTTCAGGAAACCTTCGTCATCAGTGAAACCAACGTGGTGAGCGGCGAACGAACCTACGCGGTCCAACTCACCCCGGAAATGATCAACTCCTCGTGGTTGAGCATCGACAACCTCACCGTTGCCAACGACAACGGCACCCGCCGCACCGCCGAGATTTCCGGCTACCTGCGGCTCAACGTGCCTGCGAGTAAGGCCGACAACGTCTCGCAACTGATCGCCACGCTCACCGTCAAGCGCGTGGGTGGCACCGAAACCACCATCACGCCCTCCGTCAATCTCTCGCTGGTGGACAACGTGAGCAGCGACTCGGACAACACCTCCTACTGCTACAAGTTCTGCCTGGGCACCGACACCTGCATGTCCGGTGATGACACCGACCGCTGTTACGGATTTGTTCACCAAACGTCCACCAGCAACCAACTCGGCCTTGCGCATGGCAGCAACTCCATTCAGGTGATCTCAACCGTGGACGGCACCTCCACCACGCTTGACAACGCGACGGCGAGTTACGACTCCTGCCTTGACAACAGCACCATGTGCCTGAACTTGAACTGGGAATCGGCCGGGGATCTGGACCTGCACACCTACTACTACCCCAGCTGGAATTACACGGACAATGCCTCGGCAGCAGGGTTCAGTCCGGGCACCCAGTACCACATCAGCTTCTGCCCTCCCGGAGAGAAGAACCTGACCGGCACCGCCGATCTTTACAAGCAGGTGCACATTGGCGACAGCACCACGGCGGGGACTCCGGAAACTCAGGTCTGGGCCACCGACAGCGGCAAGGTCGAGGGCGGCACCTATCTGGTGTATTTCGAGGAATTCGGCAAGGACGGTGGCAGTCCCACGGCCCGAAACGTCACCCTCACCCTGAGCGGTCCCGGACTCAGCGACAACCTCACCTATGGTCCCTACAACCTCAAAGCCGGATTCACGCCTTTGGCCAGTGACCCCCAACCCGTGCTTGTCATTCAGGTGGACAACAACACCATCATGAGTTACGCGACGATCAACCCGCAGAACTCCTTGAGCAACACGACCTTCATGGACAACATGACCTCGCTGTCGAATTCGACCTTCATGGACAACAGCACCGGGACGCAGAAGTTCGCCTCGGGCTTCAGCGCCAGCACTCACTTCGGGAGCCTGTCGCGCTCCTCGTTGATGTGCCCGAGCAGTTGAGCCGAGACGATGCACCACTTCGCTCTGCCTGTTTTCTGGTTTTCCCTGTTCGGACAGAACCGGGATCCGGACAAACCCATTGTGAAATAGCGGAAATGAGAGTTTTTGGCTTGCATTCCCACAGAGGCAGTGGTATCTTTCCGAACCAAATCTCTTACTTTGTTTCAAGAGCGTCTTTCAAGACGTTGGGAACCGTCGAGTTTCTTCCGGATGAATCCCTTCCGTAGCAGCACGAAGGTTTTTCTCCTTCAGGAGGGTCAATGACCACCTGCTCACCCCAGTTTGCACTCCGGGTTGCCGCCAGCGTGTTGCTGCTGGCGACCCTCTACGGCTGTGGGACTGAGGTCACTATCAGTTCCACCGCTCCCCAAGCGTCCTCCTCGTCGGTCGCAGTCTCCGGCAAGTTGTCGCAAGGTTATGTCCATGGGGCCACCGTGATCGCGGACAAGATAGTAAGCGGCAGCACCACCGGCAATTTCCAACTGGATGCCGATGAGGTCAGCACCACGTCCTCCTCCTCCGCGCAGTTTTCCCTCAGTGTCGGTTATGCCAACTATGTGATTGTTTCAACCGGAGGCACCTACCTCAACTCGAAGGGAGTCGCGGTGGCCGCCGCGCCGATGATGACCCCCGCACCCACCAGTTCCGAGAGCAGTTGGAACCTGACCCCGCTGACGACACTGGTCGTCACTCAGCCCACTCTCAAAACCCAACTCGATGCCCTCGGCGGTTGGAACACCGACATTGCCTCCCCCAGCGGAGTGCCCGCTCAACTGCTCCGGGTCGCCAAAACCGTGGAGACCTACTGGCATGTGACGAGCCAACTGACAAGCAGCACGTCCGCACAACTCACCGCGCTCAACAACCTTGCCACGGTTTTCAAGGAAGACGGGTTGAAGTCCGACAACGTCTCGCTGGATTCCGTTGCCTTCACTGCGCTCAAACGCTCGCTGTCCGACACCAACGTGATTCCCACCACAAGTGATGCGTATGGCATGGACACCACCACCACGCTGCAAACCCTCAAAAACGCCCTGAGCAAGGGCGTGTTCCAGGCGATTCCGGACAACAACTCCGTCACGGTCGTGGAGCAGGATGTCGTGAGCGATATTGAAACTGCCAATGACAACGCCACCAGCACGATCACGGCGGTGGTGGGCAAGAAGCCCGTCTTGACGGAAGTGGCCGCCGTGGACAACGGCACCAACCCCACTCCGGACTACACCTTCCACTCGACCTATGCGGGCACCATCAGCTATTCCGGGGATTGCTCCAGTGACACCGACAATGCAACCTCCGGAAACAACACCATCTTCTTTAATACCTTGGCTGCGGGAACCCACAGCAACTGCACCATCACCGTGACCACCAGTTCCGGAAAAGCCAGCGATCCGCTTGCGGTGACCGCCTTCACCATTTCTGCAGTCAAGACGGACACCACCGCACCCGTCCTCCAAGAAGTACTTGCCGTTCTCACACCCACGGCGGAAGACTCGCCAAGCTACATCTTCAGTTCCACAGAAATCGGGAAAATCCGCTATTACGGGAGTTGTAGCAGCGACATCATCAATGCCCATACCGACAACAATACCATCACGTTCAACTCCCTCAGCCCCGGCACTTACACAGACTGCAAACTCAATGTGACGGATGAAGCCGGGAATGTGAGCGACAATCTCAGCATCACTGCCTTTGAAGTCATAGCCTCGTCAGGAGGAACTTTCAGTGTTGCCTTCAATCCGGTGATTCTAAAAATCCACTGTGAAATCAATACCAGCAATCCCTCCCAACTCACGGTCTGGGCAGAGGTCAAGGACGACGGTCCGCTAGGAGACCTGCGCTACCTCTGGTATTTCTCGAAGGCGGGTTGGTTCGGCTATGCCTTCGAATCGGAGACGACCAATCCAACCGTGCTTTACGGATACTCGGCTGCCATCACCAGCGGCACCTTCAAGGTCTGGGTCACCGATGGCCAAGGGGAAGGTGGAACCTCGGTGTTCGAGCAGAAAATTACGCCGGGCAGTTGTTGAACCGCCCCGCGCTGGACGCAATCCACTCTAGGAGTGGAAGCGAGAGGATGCAATGCAATCGCATTCTTGGAATCACAAGTTTTTGATCAACCCCGGATGCCGTGGTGGCACCGGGGGTTTTAATCCTGAACCCAAGAGGGTCCCATGAAAAAAACGATGAACTCCACACTCACAAGCATTCTCGCAGCAGCCCTGGGGAGCCTGCTGTTTTTGGCAGCCTGTGCCCTGCCCACGGAGCAGGAACAAAACAGGAAAACAGCAGTTCAGGGGCCGGTGGCCCTGCAGGTGAGCCTCGGTGGCTCCTCGCGGACGGAACGCTTCCTGGGAACCTTTGACGAGATTGAGCGGTTGGCGCTTGATGTTGACAGAACATTCGATGGCAGGCGGGTTGTCGAGGATTTCACCCTGACCCGGCAAAACGGTGTTTGGCAGGGAACACTCAACAATTTGATCCTCAGTTTTGAGTACTCCATCACCGGTCATGCCTACAAGACTGCCGACAATGGAAGTTTGGTTGAGATCTTCCGGGGTTCGACGATAACAGTCATTGATTCCGACAACATCTCTCTTGCTCTTCGCATGGCACCGATGCTGGATGAACGGGAGTTGAGCGTACCGAGAATCACAAAAATCAACCGTCCATTCCAGATGGAAAAGAACACGAGTGACTCCATCCAGATTTCTGTCACAAACAGCGATCAGGCACCGA
This sequence comes from uncultured Pseudomonadota bacterium, assembly GCA_913020725.1. GTDB lineage: Bacteria > SAR324 > SAR324 > SAR324 > NAC60-12 > UBA8110. The sequence continues at coordinate 1,086 of CAJWCD010000011.1, read as the reverse complement.
TTCACTACCGTTTTCGATCCATTGACGAACAAACTGGTGTGCCGCTCAGTGGATCGTTGGGAGGTGCCTTCAATCCTGCAACAGGAACTCAGAGCGACAATGGCTCCGGTTATTCCGAGATCGCCACCACTTACACTGCGCCCGACAATATCAGTGTCCAGCATCTTCAGGTGCGGGTGTCGAACGATTTGGAAATCGGAGTGTCTTCAACATTCAACACTTACATCACGGGCCCGATTGATTCACAAAGCATCGTTGACACGAATCCGGTGATTGAAAGCATCAGTGCCGAACGAACAGGTGATTCAAGTCTGCAGTGGACCTTGTTGGTCAGTGACGATGAGAACTTCAGCCGGATGGTGGCCCACTGGGAGTACATCGGAGGCGGAATGCGAATCTTTGATTCATCGGTCTACACGGAACTGACCGATGACAACAGGGCCAATGTGGGATTAGGACACATTCAAACAGTGATGCAGGGATACCGTGACGGCGATGACGGGATTCTCCGGGTCACCGTCTGTGAGGACATGCCGGGTCATGCGGGTACCTGTGTGAATGGGGTCGAGGGTTCGACCACTGTCTCGATGGAACTGATTGCCTATGCCTACCAGCAACCGATCCTCTGCGACGGAGTAAATTGCAGCTCGGGAGGAACTCTTGTTGCGGAAAACAACAGGATTCCAAGGTTTTTGACCATGGATGCGTCGGCAGCTGGAGTTCAGAATGAATATGCTCCTGAAGTGGGGAACCAATATATTCCTGTATACGAGGCGTTCCAGTCCCAAATTTATTATTCCGGAGACGGCCTGACCTGGAAGGAAGGACCTGAAAATTCGGTGATTGAACTACCCCAAACTCCTGAAATCACTCCGATGCCGACGGCTGTTCTTTATGACGGCAACCGTGTTCTGGCTTTAGACAACACCAGTAGGATCTTCCAGTCTTCCGATGGTTCGGCATGGAGTCACATCGGCGAAATCCCGGACAACTTAAGCTTTGTCACCACGATTGATAATGAAAGCGGCTCTTACACCATCACTGAGGAACTCGCTCCGCTCACTCACCTGGCCTTCGGCAACGGTA
>CAJWCD010000010.1:0-41844 GCA_913020725.1 uncultured Pseudomonadota bacterium | reverse complement strand
CTCTCAAACCCTGATAAAGTACAATTCTAAATTCTAATCTAGGCAGAACACTAGGAGGACTTAATGACACACGAAAAAAACTTAGACGAGTCTAATGAGATCAATAATTCACGAGAAGACGTCACAGATTTTGAACAGATTGTAGACAAGATGCTCTCCCGGCGCGGATTTCTTGGCGGAGCAACGGCTTTGGGAACCTCGGCCTTCCTGATGAGCACCGGGCTCCTGACCCCAAAGCGGGCAAGTGCAGCAAGCCGACTGCTGGACTTCGAACCGATCGCTGCCAACACTCTGGACACCGTGACCGTGCCTCGGGGATACAGTTGGCACGTCGTGGCCTCGTGGGGTGACCCGTTGTGGTCGGATGGCACGTGGTTCAATCATACAACTCGCGGAACTGGTGTGAGCCAAGAAAAGGCGGTCGGGGACAATACTGACGCCATGAGTCTCTTCAACCATGAAGGCCATTCCATCCTCACCGTCAACCAAGAGTATACGAACGTCAAAATTATGTATGGCAACCGCGCCTCGAAGCTCCCGGAAAACGCGGACGACGTACGTAAGGGCAAAGCCGCACACGGGGTTACGGTCATGGAGATCAAGCAGGAGAACGGGCGCTGGCACATCGTCAAGGACTCCCCCTATAACCGCAAGATCACTCCAGACACTCCGATGGAGATTACCGGACCTGCACGGGGACACGACCTCTTGAAGACCGCTGCCGACCCGTTAGGAACTCGATCTTTGGGCACTTGGAACAACTGCGCCAACGGTCGCACCCCGTGGGGAACCTACCTTGCCTGCGAAGAGAACTTCAACGGCTACTTCTCCAGCAGCGACAAAAGTTATTCCCGATCAGCGGAAATGAAGCGCTACGGGATTAAAAACAAGGACAGGGGCTATGCCTGGGCGACGACGGATGAACGCTTCGACATCAGTAAGCACCCCAATGAGCCGAACCGCGCTGGGTATGTGGTCGAGATTGACCCTACCGACCCTTCCTCAACTCCGAAGAAGCGCACAGCGCTAGGTAGGTTCAAGCATGAGAACGCAGCAGTTGTCGTGGCGAGCAATGGTCATGTTGTTGCTTATTCTGGCGACGATGAGCGGGGGGAGTTCCTTTATAAGTTTGTTTCGGAAAAGAAATATGTTCAAGGAAGCAATAACTCAGATTTGTTGGAAAATGGTCGTCTTTATGTTGCTAAGTTTAGTGAAAATGGAAGAGGTGAGTGGGTCGAGCTAACACCAGAATCCACCGGGATGGCGTCGCAGGCTGAAATCTGTGTACTGACCCGTCAGGCCGCATCCGCAGCTGGCGCTACCACAATGGACAGACCGGAGTGGATCGCTGTAAATCCAACCAAAGTGGAAGCCTACTGCTGCCTGACCAACAACAAGAATCGGGGGAAGAAACCCAACGCGGGTGGAGACGCCACCCCGGTGGGCGGTCCCAATCCCCGCAAGGGCAACCTCTACGGCCAGATCGTCCGTTGGGTTCCGGACAAAGGAGACCATACCTCCACAAGGTTTAATTGGAATTTGTATGTTATGGCTGGTAATCCAACTGTACACTCTGATGCGAATGCCGGTTCATCTAACATAAGCGCAGACAACATGTTTAACTCTCCTGATGGACTGTCATTTGACACACAAGGGGGTCTTTGGATTCAAACCGATGGCAATTACTCCAACGCGAAAGACTTTGCCGGACAGGGCAACAACCAGATGCTACTCGGCGACACAGAGACTGGCGAGATCAAGCGATTCCTGGTCGGTCCGAATGAGTGCGAAATCACCGGACTCACTTGGAGCGAAGACGGGAAAACCATGTTCGTCGGTATACAGCATCCTAGAGGGGAGTCCCACTTTCCCGGAGGTAAGAACACGGTTCCACGCTCTTCGATTATTGCCGTAACCAATGACAGTGGTAGGCGCATGGTCTAACCACCCAGCCTCTCTCCAACTGCGCTCCATTGCGCATATCAATGGGACAAAACGGCCAGTAAGTTGACCGATCCGGAGGAGGAGCCGGCACTCCTCCGGTCAGTCAGCCTCCCCCAGAGCAAAGGCTTGCAGAACTTGCGCGGTCCACTGCGGCTGGAGTTGTAAGAGCAGCCCATGCTCCAACATGCCGACCCCCGTGGCGAAGCTGAAGAGCAACAGCGCGGGGCGTTGCAGAAATCTCATCGTCTTGAAAATGCATTATTTTACAGTACTAGCGGTGGCCAGACCCGTTGGGGAAGTAGTCGAAGCGTGGGGGGGCGTGGCTAGCCAAAAGCACAAACTGCCGAGTAACGACGACCCGGCAATCAGGGAAAAGGCGATTTCGTAATTACCGAAATGGTCCACCAGCACCCCGCAGAAGATCGGCCCACTCATCATGCCCATCATCACGACCATTGAGGAGATGCCCGTGATCATGCCGAAAGATTTGGAACCAAAGTAGTCCGCACGAATGGCCACCATCAGCGGCCCCCGGATGCCCCACGCAATGCCGTGCAATGCAGCAAATCCTCCGATCATGAGCAGACTGTCCGCATAAGTCAGCAGGTACAACCCCATGCCGTGGCCGACCATGCACCCCACGCAGAGGAACCGCTTGTTGAAGCGGTCCCCGAGCGGTCCGCCAACGAACTGTCCCAAAAACTGGAACCCCGTCATGATGCCAAACCAGACTCCGGCCACGGCCAGCGAGTGGCCGAATCCGTTCGTCAGGTGGGGGATGGTGTGGACAATGACGGTGGACACCGTGAGCAACGCAATGCCGTGCCCGGCGGAAAGCAGCCAGAACGATGGGGTTTTCACGGCTTGCTGCCAGGTGAACGGCAAGCGGTTTTTTGGGGAACCGTGACCATGCTCGTCCTCCGCATCCGGGGCGATGCCATCCGGATGCTCCCCGATTTGCGAAGGGCGGTGGTGGATCAGTTGCACCAGCGGCAGCCCAACCACCAGAATCAGAACTCCTGAGAAAATCGCCATCACTCGCCAGCCGTAGCGTTCCAACCCGAAAACCAACAGTGGGAGGCTGAGACCGCCAAAGGAAAAACCCATCTGCGCAAAGGCCACCGCCGAGGCACGGTGGCGATCAAACCAATTGACGATGGCAACCATCAGGGTGAAGAATCCACCCAAGCTCGCACCCAGTGCCAGCACGAAAAAGGCGAGGTAAAAGCTCAGAAGAGAGTCAATCTGGCTGAACCAGAGGAAACCCAAACCGAACAGCAGGGTACCGATGGTGAGGATGATCCGGGGGCCATAGCGATCCACCATCCAGCCCTGAAGCGGGCCGAGAATGCCGGACTCCACGCGGGTCAGGGCAAAGGCACCGGAGAGGGCGGTCATGCTCCAGCCGAACTCCTCGTGCAGCAGCACCGTGTAGGCTCCGTAGGAATGGACCCACAACATCCCCGCCAGCCACTGCACTCCGCAGGCGGCACCAACAATCCACCAGCCATAGAACACCTTGCCTCCGGGACGGAACTGGCGGTTTAGGCGTTGGCCAAGAACGTGGGGTAGGATTGTCATCAAGCAGATTTTTGAGAGACGTCAGGCGGAGGTTGCGACTTGTTCGAGTCGGTCCAATTCGGATTCGGTGAACCCCGCTTGCATCCGGGCGCTGCGGTGAAAAGGGCCATGCACCGCATTTCGCAAATACTGCTTCAGGAGCCGAAAGTAAGTTGCTTCCGGATCCAGGTTTTGCAAGGTGCAAAGGTGCTGAAACCAGCGGGTGCCGATCGCGACATGCGTGATCTCGTCACGAAAAATCACGCGCAGCACTTCCGCTGTTTCCTCATCTCCAAGCGCTGAAAATTTCTCGATCATTCCGGGGGTGACATCCAATCCGCGAGCTTCCAGCACCCTTGGCACCAAGGCCATGCGGTGGAGCAAATCCGCTGCGGTTTGCATGGCCATCATCCAGAGTCCGTTGTGTGCGGGAAAATCACCATACGCGCAATCGTAAGCTTGGAGCCGCTGTTGCAAAAGCGTGAAGTGCAGGGCTTCCTCGTCCGCCACCTGGAGCCAGTCCGCGTAATACTCGCGGGGCATTCCGGGAAATCGACAGATCGCATCGCAGGCGAGGTTGATAGCGTTGAACTCGATGTGGGCCAAGGCGTGCAGTAGCGCGGCCCGTCCTTGGAGAGAACCAAGTTTTCGTTTCGGCAACTCTCGTGGCGCGACCAGTTCCGGAAGGTCGGGGCGTCCGGGAATTTCAGGCGGTTCGTGATTCATCGGTTGTAGCGACAAGTCACCGCGCTGCCATGCTTGGCATAGCTGCCGAATTGCTTGCACCTTGGCCTCCGGGTTAGGCTCCAGCAGGCACTGCAAGGCCCGCCACAGCAAGCTGGTTTCCGAAGCGGTCATTGTTGCGAGAATCGTCACTCAAACCCGCTGATCGGAAGCGATCCGGGGTTCCTTGATCAGATCGAAGGCTTCCGGCCAGCGCTTGGGGGAGCAGCGTGCATACTGCGCGGGATAGGCAACTTCCGCATCCAACTCGTGTGCAGCGTGCCATGCCCAACGCGGGTTGTACATCATCCCCCTTGCCAGCATCACGAAATCCGCGTGACCAGCGGCGATGATTGCTTCGGCCTGCTGTGGTTCGATGATCATCCCCACCGCCATGACCGGCAAGTTCACCGCTTTCTTGACCGCCGAGGCGAAGGGCACCTGATAACCCTTGCCCAAGGAAATGCGCTGCCGCGAATCAAGCCCGGCGCTGGTGATGTCCACAAAATCGCAACCGAGTTCCTTGAGTGCGGCGGTGTAGCTGATGGTGTCCTCAAGGGTGGTGCCCCCCTCCACCCAGTCAACGGCGCTGATCCGGACGCCCAGCGGGCGCTCGGCAGGCCAAGCGGACCGCACGGCATCAAACACCTCCAAGGGGTACTTGAGTCGCTTTTCCAGCGAACCGCCATATTCGTCCTGCCGCTGATTGGAAAGCGGCGAGAAAAACTGGTGCAGCAGGTAGCCGTGCCCACTATGCAGTTCCAGCAAGTCCAGCCCAAGGCGGGCCGCCCGTTCCGTGGCCGCCACAAACTCTGCTTTGATTTCGTTCATGCCCGTCCGGTCCAGCACTTCTGGATTCGGCCAGTCCGGGGCGTAAGGAACTGGCGAAGGACCAAGTGCAGTCCAGCGGCCTTCAGCGCCTGTAAGCGGTTGGCCCCCTTGGTTCGGTGGGCGGGTGGAGGCTTTGCGCCCAGCATGGGCAAGCTGGATTGCGGTTTTGGCCACGCCGTGAGCCTTGCAGAAGTCGAGCACCCGCTTCATCGCGGCTTCCTGTGCATCGTTCCAGAGTCCAGCGCAGCGGGGTGAGATGCGCCCCACGGCAGAAACGTGAGTTGCTTCTGTGAAGAGCAAGCCCGCACCACCCATTGCCAACTGCCCCAAGTGCATCAGGTGCCAGTCGTGCATCTGACCGTCTCCGTTGCAAATGTACTGACACATCGGTGACACCACGACACGGTTCTCCAAGGTCAGGCTGCGTAAAGTGAAAGGGCTGAAAAGTTGGCTCATGGTCATTTTCATCAGGTGATCCTATTCAGAATGACATATTTCACGCGACACACCAGCAAACAGAGCCGACTGCTACGGTATTGCTGAAAAGCCTTATTCCCACCACACAACTCGCCAAACTCTGCGAGGTTGCTCCCACCCAGCAACGACTCGATTCGGTGCCTGTGTTCTTAAACATGCGCCAGCTCGGACTCATCGGCTTGTTTGTCCGCACTCTCAAGAAATTCCTGCACAACCTGAAGCGTCAATGTCCGGGAAGTTGCGGCTTCAACAAGCTTGTTTTCAAGCTAGCTGTGCGGAGATTGATTTTTTGCGGGGACTATCAAGACAGAAAGCTTGAAATGCTGAACCACAAAATCCGCAATCGCTTCAGGTGCGTTGAGGTTGAGTTGGGGAAGTGCAGGCGAATTGGCGAGGGGTTCGTCTGTCGCAATGGCGAGGACTCCGGGGACTTCCGGATGCAAGAGGGATTGTCCAAGGCTGGGGCGGTGCAGTTCGATCTTGGGAAAATCGCCCCACTTGAAACCCTCGACCAGCACCAGATCAAGTTCATCCAGACTGAGTCGTTTCAGCAGTTCCGGAAGGCTCGGTTCTGCTTGAGCCTCTGGAGTTTCACGGACCAGCGCTAAGCGGGTTCGGGAGGCGACCAGCATTTCCTGCGCCCCCGCCTTGCGCAGTTCATAGCTGTCTTTTCTGGGGTAATCTATGTCGAACTGATGATGGGCGTGCTTGATCATGCCAATGCGCAAGCCCTGCGCTTTGAGCAGCGGCAGGAGTTTAGTGAGCAGGGTGGTCTTGCCCGTCCCGGAACGGGCGCAAAACCCTAACAGCGGCGGGGTGTTCACACCAGCCGGGGAGCGGGGTCGCCTCCTGCGCTGAGCTTGACCGCACAGAACTTGAACTCCGGAATCTTGCCGAAGGGGTCCAACATGTCGGTGGTGATCAGGTTTGCGGCGGCTTCGTTGTACGCGAAAGCCATGTACACATTGCCCTCCGGAACCCCTTGGTCTCCCCGTGCAAAGGCAGTGAGTTGGCCGCGTCGGGATTGCACGGTGAGTGTGGTTCCGGCTGCGACGCCCAGTTGAGCAAGATCACTGGGATGGACGCTGATCACCGGCACCGGCTCGATTGCATCCAGCGTTTCTGTCCGCCGTGTCATGCTGCCCGTGTGCCAGTGTTCCAACTGCCGTCCGGTAATGAAGACAAAGGGGAATTCCTTGTCCGGAAGCTCGTCCGCCTGCGAGAATTTCGCGGGCACGAACTTGGCCCGTCCGCTTGCAGTCGGGAAGCCATCCGTGAAAATCACCGGATCGCCGGGATCGCCTTCCTTTTCGCAGGGATAGGTCACGGAATGGTCCTGTTCCAAACGCTCCCAAGTGATTCCCGCCATGCTTGGCGTGGCCTTGCGGATTTCCTCGAAGACAGCGGGCGCTCCGTTGTAGTTCCATGAAAGCCCCAGCCGCTTGGCCATTTCCTGAATGATCCACCAGTCTTGCCGTGACTCTCCGGGCGAATCCAGCGCCTGCCGTCCCAACTGCACCTGACGGTTGGTGTTGGTGAAGGTTCCGGTCTTTTCCGGGAAGGCGGAGGTTGGCAGAATGACATCCGCGAAGCCTGCGGTTTCGGTGGGGAAGATGTCCTGAATGACAAAATGCTCCAACCGCGCCAACGCCTCGCGGGTGTGGTTGAGGTTGGGGTCGGACATCGCAGGATTCTCGCCCATGATATAGAGTCCCTTGATGTTGCGTTTGTGCATCTCCTCCGTGATCTCCACCACGGTCAATCCTGGGTTAGGATCGAGCGTTGTGCCCCATAGTTCCTCGAAGAACTGCTTGGCAACTGGATCGCCCACGGGCTTGTAGTCCGGAAAGACCATCGGGATCAGCCCCATGTCCGAAGCACCTTGCACATTGTTCTGCCCGCGTAGGGGATGCAGCCCGGTTCCGGGACGGCCAATCTGGCCTGTCATCAACGCCAGCGCGATGAGGCAGCGGGCGTTGTCGGTGCCGTGGATGTGCTGGGAAACGCCCATGCCCCAGAAGATAATGGAGTTTTTCGCAGTCGCGTAGCGCCGGGCGACCTCACGCAGGGTTGTGGCGGGGATGCCGCAGACCTTGGCCATTGCCTCCGGGCTGTAGTCCTTGAGGTTTTCCTTGAGCGCGTCAAAGCCCTCGGTGTACTTGGCGATGTACTCCTCGTTGCACAAGCCCTCCTCGACGATGGTGTGCATGAGCGCGTTGAAGAGCGCAACGTCGGTGTCCGGGTTGAACTGGAGGCTGTAGGAGGCGTGTCGGGCAAGCTCAATGCGCCGGGGGTCAATCAGGATCAAATCCTTGCCCGCCTGCGCCGCGTTCTTGAAGAAGGTGGCGGCGACCGGATGATTGACCGGGGTGTTTGACCCCACGACCATGATCACCTCGGCATCCTTGACATCCGTGAACGGGTTCGACACCGCTCCGGAACCGATGCCTTCCAGCAAGGCGACCACAGACGAGGCGTGACAGAGCCGCGTGCAGTGGTCAATGTTGTTGTTGCCAAAGCCGGTGCGCACCAGCTTTTGGAGCAAATACGCCTCCTCGTTGCTGCCCTTCGCGCAACCAAACCCGGCAAGGCTCTGTGGACCATGTTCGTCCCGGAGGCGCTTCAGTCCATTGGCGGCCACGTCCAAGGCTTCTTCCCACGTTGCGGGACGGAAGACCTTGTCGAAATCGCGGGGATTCAAAAGCTCCACCGTTTTGGGCACGCCTTCGCGTCGGATCAGCGGCTGAGTGAGGCGATCCGGATGATGGACGTAACCGAAGCCGTAGCGACCCTTGACGCAGAGCCGACTCTTGTTGGCCGGACCCTCGCGCCCCTCGACGCGCAGAATCTGGTTGTCCTTGACATGGTAGGTGAGCAGGCAGCCCACCCCGCAGTACGGACACGAAGATTCGACGGTCTTGTCCGGAACCTCCAGTCCCACGTTTCCCGCAGGCATCAAGGCTCCGGTTGGACACGCCTGCACACACTCACCGCAGGCCACGCAGGTGCTGACTCCCAGCGGATCGTTGAGGTCAAAAACAATGGCGGAGTGATCGCCGCGATTCGCATAACCAATCACATCGTTGACCTGCACCTCGCGGCAGGCCCGCACACAGCGTGTGCATTGGATGCAAGCGTCCAACTGCACCGTAATCGCCGGATGCGAAACATCCTGAGCAGGCTGAGAGCGCCCTGCAAACCGAGGTTGTGTGACTCCGAGTTTTTCCGCCCAAACATCAAGTTCCGAGCGTTGCGTGTAGGGCGACTGACTTTGCTTCGGCATGTCTGCAAGCAGCAGTTCCACCACCATTTTCTGCGAATGCCGTGCGCGTTCGCTTTGGCTGTTGACCTTCATGCCCTCTGTGGGATTCCGGCAGCAGGAGGGAGCCAAAACGCGCTCGCCGTCAATCTCCACGACACAGGCGCGGCAGTTGCCGTCCGGACGGTAGCCGTCCTTGTAGCAGAGGTGCGGAATTTCCGCGCCCGTGCGCTGGGCGGCTTGCAGGATGGTCTCGTCCGGAAGCGCTTCGATGCTCTTGCCGTCCAACTCAAAGCGGACGATTTTAGTCGGGAAACTGTCCATGTCAGTTGATCTCCTCAGAGAAGTAATTGACCACCGTGCGGATGGGATTGGGAGCGGCTTGGCCAAGCCCGCAGATGGAAGCGTCCTCCATCGTCCGGGAAAGTTCTTCCAGCAGAGGTTTGTCCCAGCTAGGTTTTTCCATCAGGGGAATCGCCTTGGCGGTGCCCACACGGCAGGGGGTGCATTGCCCGCAAGATTCGTGTCGGAAGAAGCGCATCGCGTTGGTCGCAAGGTCGCGGGCGCGGTCCTTGTCCGAGAACACGATGATCGCGGCAGAGCCAATGAAGCTGCCGTGTTCCTGCAAGGTGCCAAAATCGAGGGGCACGTCTCCGAGCGACGCGGGCAGCAACCCGCCGGACGCGCCTCCGGGGAAGTAGCCGTAGAACTCGTGACCGTCCTGCATCCCTCCGCAGAATTCGTCAATCAATTCGCGCATGGTGGTGCCTGCCGGGGCGATGTGGACTCCGGGTTTGTTGACCCGTCCACTCACCGAAAACGCCCGCAAGCCCTTGCGTCCGTTGCGCCCGTGCGAGGCGAACCACGCCCCGCCTTTTTCAAGGATTTCCGGAATCCAGTGCAGCGTTTCGAGGTTGTGTTCCAGCGTCGGTCGCCCAAAGAGTCCGACTTCCGCAACGTAAGGGGGACGCAGCCGGGGCATCCCGCGTTTGCCTTCGATGGATTCAATCATCGCGGATTCCTCCCCGCAGATGTACGCGCCCGCGCCGCGCCGCAGGTGCAAGTCGGGCAACGCTCCCGGAGGGTCTGCTTGCAGCGCGGCAAGTTCGCGGCTGAGGATTTCGCGGCTGGCGGCGTATTCGTCCCGCAGGTAGAGATAGACCGATTCGATGCCCACGGCCCATGCCGCGATCAGCGTTCCCTCCAAGAAGCGGTGGGGTTCGCTTTCCATGCAAAAGCGATCCTTGAAGGTTCCGGGTTCGCCTTCGTCAATGTTGAGCGCCAGCAAACGCGGCCCCTCAAAGCCCCGCACAATCTCCCACTTGGTGGATGTCGGGAAGCCCGCGCCGCCCATGCCGCGCAGTCCAGCTTCTTTCAACTCGGCAACCACCGCTTCCGGAGTGCGTTCGCCTGCAAGACATTCCTGATACCTCCGGTAGCCTCCGGATGCGCGATACTGCGCGTAGGTTTGGTACGCGGGCAGGGTGGGTCGGATGGTTCCGGACACAACGGTTTGCTGCACCGCTTCCGGTGTGGCTTCGTCCACGGGATTCTGGCCGACCACGGCAACCGGAGCATGTTGGCAGCGTCCCACGCAGGGAACGGGTTGCACCCGGACGCCCTCGCCGAGGGATTGCTGGAGCTCGTCAATCAAACCAGCGGCTCCGGCCATCGCGCAGGACACGGAATCACACACGCGCACGGTCAGCGGTGGTGGAGGCGTTTCCCCTTCCTTGATCACATCAAAGTGGTGGTAGAAGGTCGCCACCTCATAAACCTCAGTGTGTGAAAGGCGGTACTCGTCAGCCAGCGCCACGAGGTGCATTGCCGACAAATGCCCCTTGGCGTCTTGAATTTTATGCAGTGCCTCGATCAGCAAATCGCGTTGGCGCGGCAGATTTCCGAGCAGTTCCCGCACCTCCGCCCGCACCTTCGCATCCACGATACGTCCGCGCACCTTGCCGCGTGGTTTCCGGAAACCGCTGCCCTTGCGCTGCTTTCCCCCTGCGTCCATCAACTGCCTTTGCCCAAAGTCTTTGGTGAAAATCAAACTCCTAAAAAGACCACATTCACCGTGGAAAGGCGAGTCTTTTGTGGATTTTTCTGCGGAAATCTCGCTTGTAGGGATTCTGAAGGAAAGCCCCCTGTTTCGTCCTCCCGGGGTCAAAACTCCAAACATCACTGCACCACCCAGCCGCCATCTACAGGAAGGGTGTGGCCTGTGATCATTGAAGATGCTGCACCGGCAAGAAAAAGAATAGCATCGGCAACCTCCTGCGGCTCCACCAAGCGGCCCATTGGTGTGCGGGCGACCAAGGCCTCCTCCATGCCGGGTTCTTCCAATAATGCTTTTGTCAACGGAGTCCGCACAAATGCCGGCGCCACGGCGTTGACGCGAATCCCCCGCTGGGCCCAATCCAAGGCAAGGGTGCGCGTCAAGTTTACCACTCCGCCTTTGCTGGCTTGGTAGGCAGGATTTGGGTACACACCGCCTCCCACCAGACCCATGATGGATGCGACATTGACGATGGCTCCTCCTCCGGACTTCAGCATGCCCTTGGCGGCCTCTCTTGAACAGAGAAAGCTTCCGGTCAAATTGACAGCCATGACCTGTTGCCAGCGAGACAGCGGAAGTTCTGTGGCTTCCATACGCGCTCCTGTGCCAGCACTGTTGACCAAAATCTCCAGCGCCCCCAACTCCTCTTGGACTTGCGCAATGCCTTGCACCACGGAATCCTCATCGGACACATCCATTGCAACGCTGCTCACTTGCTGTCCGGAGTCTCGTAATTGAGTGACCGCAGCAGCGAGGGTGTCCGCATTGATGTCGGCAAGCGCGACTGCCGCGCCAGAGTTGGCAAACGCTGTAGCCGTTGCCAAGCCAATGCCACTGGCCCCGCCAGTGATCAGTGCGGTTTTGCCGTCCAACCGAAAGCGATCCTTCTGTAATTCCATACGTTCCGCTCTTGATTTTCCTTGGATTTATGTGCAAACCAGTTTGCTGGAAGTTGGTGCAGATGTCGATCTGTTCTCAGAATCAGGGCAGCAGTTGCGCGGTGATGCCGTCTGCCAGCAGAAATCCGGAGGGCGTCAATCGCAAATGGGGCGGGTTCCAGAGGGCTTTTCCTGTGGCATGGAGCCGTTCCAACAACTGATTCGGAAGCGGCGGCGCGATCTCAAAGTGTTCGCGCCAAGCCTCCAGATCGAGACCTGCAACCCGACGCAACTGGAGCATCAGCCACTCGCTGGCCTGCTGGGGGCGATCTGGCGTTTCCCGGAAAGCTTCTGGAAGTGTTGCTGAATTCACAGCATCAAGATAACGCTGCAACGCCCGCAAATTTCCCCAACGCGAACCCTTGACAAAGGAATGCGCTCCGGTGCCCAGTCCAAGGTACGGTTCCCCGTCCCAGACTCGTAGATTCTGCCGACCCACACTTCCGGGGCGGGCGAAGTTGGAAACCTCGTATTGCTGCAACCCAGTGGCTTCGAGGCGTTCCACTCCGGCAAGGTACATTTCCGTGAATTCCGGGTGGTGTCCTTCCGCCCAGCTTTGAATTTCGCTATCTCGTGAAAAGGGAGTGGCGTCGTGAACCTCCAGCCCATAGAGCGAAACGTGGGTGGGTTGCCAGTGTAGCGCCTCCTCCACATCCTCCAGAAACTGCGCGTGGGATTGTCCCGGAACTCCGAACATGAGGTCGAGGTTCCAGTTTTGAAAACCGGAATCCTGAATGATTTCCAATGCTTTGCGAAGTTGGCGGGCATTGTGAATCCGCCCTAAGCGCTTCAGCGTTTCGTCATGAAAACTCTGCGCTCCGAGGCTGAGCCGGGTGATGCCAAGCGCTTGGAGTCCAGAGAGTTCGTTGGGGTCAACATCCTCCGGATTCAGTTCAAAGGCAACTTCGGCATGCGGGGCAATCGTCAATTCCTGCCGCAGTCCGCAAAACAACCGTTCCAGTTCAGCCACCGTCATCCGGGAGGGGGTGCCTCCGCCCAAGTAAAGCGCATCCAGCGCCAACGGTTCGGCTGCTGGGTTCAGTCGCAACCGCAATTCCTGAAGCAGTCCGGCCCCATAAGCATCGTGAACCTCCGGACGATCCTTGCGCACAGCAAAGGCGCAAAATGGACAGATGCGGGCGCAGAACGGGAAATGCAGATAAAGTGTGCGGAGAGTTGTCGGGATCGGTGGCATAAGGAACGTGACTTGCAAGAGACTCCCCGGCATTTTTTGCCATGGGAAGTCTCAGGTTAGAGAAGTTGTGACGTTTTTTTGAAAAATTTTATGCTGTGATTTCAGTTAATTCCGTTGTTGGAATTGAAATGACTGCAAATCTTTCCGGTTGCTTTCCAAAACCAATTCCACTAGCTTAACACTCTCCCCGATACCTCGGGAATTGAAAGACAATCTCTTCTGTTGATTCGGTAAGTCCGGGCGTTGTTAGACGTCCTTGGCGCCACCTCCGCCGGTTCGCGGGATGCGGGACGCATCCTCGGCGCTGACTTGCCAGACGGATCACAGGAATCCCACTTCATGGACTGAAGCGTGCGCCAAGGAAGGCAAGGGCTTGGGTCTTTACTGCTATTTTTGACAGAGCTACCGCCATGAAAATTCAACGACGCTTCACCAAGGACGGTGAGAGTCCCTACGAGGGCTTGGAATTTGAGACCCGCGAGTCGGTGATCCGCAACCCTGACGGCACCGTGGTCTCCAGATGGGACAAGGCGGTGGTGCCCAAGCAGTGGTCGCAGGTGGCCACGGACATCATGGCCCAGAAGTATTTCCGCAAGGCGGGCATCCCCAAATACCGTAAATCCGCCAAAGAAAAGGGCATTCCGGCTTGGCTTCAGGCCTCGCTTCCGGATCAGGCCAAGCAGTCCAAGCTTTCCGACGACGAGCGTTCCACTTCCGAAACGGACGCACGCGAGGTCTTCCACCGACTCGCAGGTTGCTGGACCTACTGGGGTTTCAAACACGGCTATTTCGATTCCGAGCAGGATGCCCGTGTGTTCTACGATGAACTGTGCCACATGCTGGCCCAACAGATGACAGCACCGAATTCGCCACAGTGGTTCAACACCGGACACAACTGGGCCTACGGCCTCTCTGGGCCAGCGCAGGGTCACTACTACGTCGATCCCGTTTCTGGAAAAGTCACACGTTCCGAAGACGCCTACACGCATCCTCAGCCGCATGCCTGTTTTATCCAGTCCGTGAGCGACGATTTGGTGCGCGAAGGTGGCATCATGGACTTGTGGACCCGCGAGGCGCGGCTTTTCAAGTACGGTTCCGGAACTGGATCCAATTTCTCCGACCTTCGCGGCGACGCCGAACCGCTTTCGGGAGGCGGAGTTTCTTCCGGGTTGATGTCCTTCCTTAAGATCGGCGATGTCGCTGCCGGTTCGATCAAATCTGGAGGCACCACGCGCCGCGCTGCGAAAATGGTCTGCCTTGACGTGGATCATCCGGACATTGAAAAATTCGTCAACTGGAAGGTGAAGGAGGAGCAAAAGGTCGCCGCGCTGGTGGCTGGATCAAAGAAGCTCCGAGAGTTGATCAACGAACTGTTCGCCGCCATTCACGGTTGGAGTGACGATTCGGAAAAATTTGATCCGAAAAAGAACCGTGACCTCCGCAAGGTGATCAAAGCGGCACAGCGGGCACAAATGCCCTTCAGTTACGTTGAGCGCATCATCCATCTCGCCAAGCAGGGCTACACCAGCGTGGCCTTTGACGAGTACGACACCGATTGGAACTCCGAGGCGTACCAGACCGTTTCCGGACAGAATGCGAACAACTCGATCCGCGTGAGCAACGAGTTCATGCAGTCGGTCGAGTCGGACGGTGACTGGCCACTCTACTGGCGCACTGAGAAGGTGAAAGCCAGCAACGGGGAACGCGATCCCCAGCCCTGCAAAGTGTTGCGGGCACAGGAACTCTGGGAGCAGATCACCTATGCGGCGTGGGCTTCTGCCGACCCGGGCTTGCAGTTTGACAGCACCATCAACGAGTGGCACACCTGCCCCGCCGATGGCCCGATTCGGGCTTCAAACCCTTGCAGCGAGTACATGTTCCTTGATGACACAGCCTGCAACCTCGCGTCGTTGAATCTGCTCAAATTCCGGGATCCGGAAACTGGAGAGCTGGACATCGAGAAATTCCGTCACGGCACTCGACTTTGGACGATTGTGTTGGAAATCAGTGTGTTGATGGCGCAGTTTCCGAGTAAGCGCATCGCCGAACTGTCCTACGAATTCCGGACGCTCGGACTTGGTTATGCGAACCTCGGCACCTACCTGATGGTCAACGGCATTTCGTATGACTCGCCGCAGGCGCTGGCCATCTGCGGGGCGATCACGGCGATCATGCACACAACGTCCTATGCAACTTCGGCGGAAATGTCCAAGGAACTTGGTTCGTTCCCTGGCTACGAACGTAACCGAGCATCCATGCTGCGTGTGCTACGCAACCACCGCCGTGCCGCCTTCCGGGTGGCCGACAGTGAGTACGAGGGGTTGATGATGAAGCCAATGGGCATTGACAGCCAACACTGTCCCCCTGATTTGCTGCGGGCTGCGCAGGAGGATTCTGACCGTGCCCTCAAGCTGGGCGAAAAGCATGGCTTCCGGAACGCGCAGGTCACAGTGATCGCACCGACCGGCACCATCGGTTTGTTGATGGATTGCGACACCACCGGAATCGAACCCGATTTTGCACTCGTGAAGTTCAAGAAACTCGCCGGGGGCGGTTACTTCAAGATCATCAACCAATCCATTCCTCCGGCACTCCGCAAGCTGGGATACAGCGAATCCGAGGTGCAGGACATCACCCATTACGTCAAGGGACGCGGCACCCTCAAAGGCACCCCGTGCATCAACTCCGAATCCTTGTGCGAGAAGGGTTTCACGGACGAGGCGCTGGCGAGTGTGGAAGCCCAACTGCCCGTTGCATTTGACATTTCGTTTGTGTTCAACCGCTGGACGCTTGGCGACGAGTTTTGCAAGAACGGACTGGGCCTCAGCGAAGAGCAGTTGAGCGATTACCAGTTCAGCCTCCTGCGACATTTGGGCTTCAGTGACAAGGAAATCGAGGCGGCAAACGATGCGATTTGTGGCACCATGACCGTTGAAGGGGCCCCGTATCTCAAGCCGGAACACTACTCGGTTTTCGACTGCGCAAACAAGTGCGGCAAGCGCGGACAACGCTACATCGCTCCGGAAGCGCACATTCGCATGATGGCGGCGGCCCAGCCGTTTATTTCCGGATCCATTTCCAAAACGATCAACCTGCCGAGCCACGCGGATGTTTCGGACATCAAGGACGCCTACCAGATGTCGTGGAAACTCGCGCTCAAGTGCAACGCGCTCTACCGCGACGGTTCCAAACTCAGCCAGCCGCTCAACACCGGACTTGCAGACGAAGTGTGGGACAACTTGGAGGATGAGGAGTTATTGCCCACGCAGTCCCCGCAAGTGCGCGTGGCGGAAAAAATCATCCACCGCTACCTTGCCAAACGTCGCCGCCTGCCACACCGCCGCAAAGGCTACACGCAGAAAGCCGTCATCGGCGGGCATAAACTCTACCTGCGCACCGGAGACTATCAGGACGGCACACTCGGCGAAATCTTTGTGGACATGCACAAGGAAGGCGCAGCCTTCCGGAGCCTGATGAACTGCTTCGCCATCGCCATTTCGCTGGGCTTGCAGCACGGGGTTCCGCTGGAGGAATTCGTGGACGCCTTCGTGTTTACGCGCTTTGAGCCAAACGGCATGGTGCAGGGCAACGACACCATCAAGATGAGCACGTCAATCATTGACTACATCTTCCGCGAACTCGCCATCAACTACCTCGGTCGCCACGACCTTGCGCACGTCTCTCCAGACGACTTGCGAGCGAGTGAAACCCACCTCAAGGGGCAGAGCGAGCCGGAGTTTGAAGGCGAGCAGGTCATTTCGGAACGCACCCTCAGCAAGCAGGAGTCCGAGAAGTTTCTGGAGGAGCAGGAAGACTCAAGCTTTGCGGCGGCGAATTTTGGAGGCTCTGGCATTGAGGATGTTGATGTCGCGGTGCTTGGCGCCAGCAGCACGGCCAAGTTGAGCTATGCCGACGAAAGCGGTGGAGCAACGTGGCAGGCGGTTGGGCGTTCGCAGGCTAACTTGGTGCAGGAAGCCCGCATGAAGGGCTACGAGGGTGAGTCTTGCACCACCTGCGGTCAGTTCACGATGGTCCGCAACGGTTCCTGCCTGAAATGCGCGTCTTGCGGGGCCACCAGCGGCTGCTCCTGATTCCGCACGGGGGCACCCCCGACCCCCGGATGCTCCCGTGGTTGCCTACGCTACCCGTCTCCGCTCTCGCTCCGGGATCGCCCTGCTCGTCACCCTCGTCGTCCTCGCCCTGCTGGCGGTTTTTCTCACGGAGTTCACCTTCGAGACGACCCTTGAAACCCGCAGCCTCCAGAATTTTCAAGCCTCCTTTCAAGCCCGCAACGCCGTCAAGTCGCTCTTCAAAGCCGTGTTGGTCGGCTTGGAGGGGAGGCCACCAAATCGAAAACCGCTGAGCGAAGTCGAGTTCTTCAAGCAGCTTCGTGTTTTCGTCGATTTCGTCAATGACCTCACCAAGGGCAACTACACGGTTCTGAACCCGCCGCGACCCATCGGACTCCCTCCAGAATTGATCAGCTATGCTACCCCCGGTCTTGCTGAGAGTTTTCCCAATGCGATTTTCTACACGCCTTACGTCCGGCCCATTGATCATCTCTTCAACCTCAATCGGTTGAATACGGTTCCCGGTACCCCTGCTGAAGATAAAATCCGGGAGGAGTTCATCACCCTGTTGGAAGACGAGTATCAACTGGCTCCCACAAGTTCAGAACAGGTTTTTGCACTGCTGCACGACTGGATCGACGAGGACGAGGATCGGCACCCTCTCGGTGGTAATGAGCAAGGGTTTCAGGATATTACTTTTGGCGTGATTGCACCAAAGAATGCGTTTTTCGATGACCTGCAAGAGTTGTTGCTTGTCATTGGAGCGAACCTTGAGGATCAGGAGACCAAGAACTTTGAGTGGGAGCAACACTTTACCGTCCACGCAGTGGGAGTGTTGGGGGTGTCCTTCGCGCAGAATGACTCCGGCTCTCCCCGCATCAACGTCAATTTGGCAGAAGCTGAGGAAATCCAAAAATTCATCGGGCGGATACGTAAATCCATTGAGGATGTCAATGGTGCAAAATACAAGTATGTTGATCAGGCTCAGGAAATTGGAGGTGTGCTGGTCCCTGCTAAGCTACCGTTCGACAGTCGGGAAGAGTACAAGAACAAAAGCGACATTAGTCGTAAATTGGAATCCTCTCCCACGACTCAGGGATTGCCTGTTGTAGCCAATGAATTTTTCCTCTATTTCAGCCGCTGGTATGACATCTGGCTCAAAGCCGAGGTGGACGGAGTGCAGGCTGAAGTACGGGCAGTGGTTTCTGTGGAGCGGGAGAAGGACGGCATGGTGAAACCAAACTCCTTGACCATCCACGAGTTCACGCTGAGGTAGCAATGTCCTGCCGATGAGCTTTGAAAAATTTGAAATCGAGGGGCATCCGGTGCGCTGGTTCCTGGAGTTGCCCTCGACGAACACCTACCTGAAGGAGCATCCGGAGCTTTTGGACGAGGCCGGACAGGTGGTGGTGACGTCGCACCAAACGGCAGGACGCGGGCGCAGGGGACGTTTGTATTGGTCGCTTCCGGGCAAGAACCTCACCTTTTCGCTGGTGTTGCATCCGGAATGTCCGCAAGCGCAATTGACGCTCTACGCACTCTGGTCGGGAATCGCCGTGGTCCGCAGTCTGGAAGTGCTTGGTGTTGCTCCTCGGTTGAAGTGGCCCAATGATGTGCTGATCGGCAACCGCAAGGTGTGCGGCATCCTCGCGGAGAGCGTCTGGACCAAGCAAGGCAACCGTCTAGCCCTCATCCTTGGCATCGGCATCAACGTGTTGGGGCAACCGCAGGAATTTCCGGCGGAACTCTGGAGCATGATCACCACTGTGGCTGCCAGCGGTGCTAAGGAGGTGACTCCGGAAACGCTGCTGCCCCAAGTGCTTCAGGCACTCGACGCCGTGGACCGCCAATTCCGGGAGCAAGGGATGGCCACGCTACGCGAGGAGTGGCTGCAACGCTCCGGGATGCTGGGCAATGCCGTCCGCTTTGAACAGCAAGAGGGTTGGAAAACGGGAGTGGTTGCGGGAATTGGTCCGGAAGGTGCGTTACTTTTGGAGTTGACCAGCGGGGAGGTGATTTCGCACATCTCCGGGGATGTGGAGTGGACGAACAAGGAAGAATGATCCTAGCGTTTGACATTGGCAACAGCAATGTCGTGATGGGTGCGTTTGACTCAGGACGGTTGTTGCACAGTTGGCGGCTGCACAGCGATTCGGACGGCAGCTTGGACGAATACCTCATGCGCGTCCGTAACCTGCTCGCGGCGGGTGGGTTTCATCCGGGCCAGTTTCAGGGGGCGGTGCAGGGTTCGGTGGTGCCCAAGCTCTCGCTGGTATTTGAGGGGCTGATTCAGCAACTCATCGGCAGAGCGCCGCTGATCGTCCGGCACGATCTCGATTTGGGCATTCGCATTGCGACCGACGCTCCAGAACAAGTCGGGCAGGACCGCATCGCCAATGCCGTGGCGGCCTATTTGGAATACGGCACCGCACTGGTGGTCATCGATTGCGGAACCGCCACCAAGCTGGAGGTGGTCACGGAGGACGGTGATTTTCTGGGAGGCATCATTTGCCCAGGACTTGAGATTTCTGCGGAAGCGTTGTTTTCCCGCGCCGCCCAACTTCATCAGGTCAACCTTGAATTGCCGGAAAAAGTAATCGGCCGCAACACGGCAGCCAGCATCCAATCCGGACTGTTTCATGGACACGCGGCCATGATCACCGCTTTGCTGGATCGCATCCGTGAAGAGCTGCTCGCAACCAGTTCTTCGGAACCAAAAATCATCGCCACCGGAGGCTTGATTACCCGGCTGATTCCGGTGTTGCCCAAACTGATTCACCGGGATGATTTGACTTTGCACGGTTTATCCCGTATCCATTTACGCAACGTTAAATCGCCGAAGGCGGACTGAATCCGGTCTGTGTTTCGGAAAAACCTAGCGCCAAGCACGGCACGCACGCCATCTTCATCCGAACGGCTCCGCAGAAACCCGCGCATCGTACAGTAAGGCATGGCAGACGAAGAAATGGAGGGCCTAGAGGGGCTTGACGATTTCGGAGACGATTTCGGAGACCAACTCGACAGCTTCATGGAGGGCGAAGGGGACGAGAGCGACAGCGAACTCGATTCCTTCTTCGAGGACCTTTCCACGATTGACGACCTCGAAGTGCAAGAGGCGGAACCCGTAGCGGACGATGACCTCGATGAGGCTCCAGCCCCGGAGGCTCACGATGACCTCGACGATGAGGACGACGAGGGCGACTCCGACATGGGGGGTGCTGCGACTGCCGCTGCCCCTGTTGCCGCTGCTGCCGTTGCCGCTGCTGCCGTAGACGTAGACGAAGACGAAAAACCCGCCAAGGAGAAGAAAAAAAAGCAGAAGGAAAAAAAGCAAGCCGGAGACGGCGAGAAACGTCTCAAGCCGCTGCTGATTCCAGCGCTCATCTCCGCTGTGGTGGGCATGGTCTTAGGCGCGATCACTGTGGTTCTGCTCATGCTGCTCAATGCTCCGGATGAACCGCCCATTCCGGAACAGGTGGTGCTGGAAGCACCGATGCCAGAACCGATCATTTCGGTAACTCCGCTTGCGGAGCCTGAGTTCGAGCCGGAACCGGTCTTTGAACCCGAACCCGCGCAGCCGAAGCCCAAATCCAAGCCGAAGCCCAAAATTCGTTACTACGTTCAGGTGGCAACCTGTATCCACAAGGAATGCGTCGAAGATTACCAGTTCTTGCTCAAGCGCTTCGGGTATGCGTCCAAGGTGGAGCCTGCCATGGAGAATGCGCCGATGACCGAGATCACCACGGCGAACACGCTCCGGGAGGAAGACGCCGCTCAGTTGGTCGAACACATCAACAAGAAAAGCCGCTTGGTGGGGGTGGCCTACCGCAAAGCCACCAAACGAGGCTATGTGGTCTCGCTAGGACTCTATCCTGATTTGGACAAGGCCAACCGGGTGAAGACCTACCTCAACCAAGCCTACGGCAGCAACATCGTCTTTGAGGCGCAACGGGCGGACCAGAAGATCCGCTACAAGAAAATCCGCGCGGGAGGATTTGCGTCCAAAAAAGAGGCCGAAGCCCTCAAACGCTTGCTGATTCAAAAAGATAAACGCTTTGAAGGCACCTTTGTGGTCGCCATGAAACGCTGAATCTGCTAAACTGCGGAGCATTAACTGACCCCTTGCACTAAAAAGCGCTCATGAGTTGGACCATCATTTTCACCGTACTCGTCTTTGGCATGGTTGCCTGTCCCGGAATTGTCTTCCTCGGGCACCTCCGGCGCAATGCGAAGGCCAAAGCCGACGCCTGAGGCGCGTATCCGGGCACCCGCCACGCCCCATCAAGAACCTCGGCGTTTTCTCATGTTCCGTTCCTTCCAGCCGCTCCTACTGTGCGCATTCTTGCTGGGAGGATTGGGGCTGATCCACCTCCCTGCCCACGCCCAGCCCACGCGGCTGACCATTGCCTTGGGCACGGCACCCCAAACGCTCGATCCCCGCTTCGCTGTCAGTCCGGGTGAGCGGCACCTCACTGAACTCATCTACGAAAGCCTCGTCACCCAAAACGAAGCGCTCCAGTGGGTGCCCCAACTTGCAGAACGCTGGGAACTGGTCCGTGACACCGAGTACCTCGTCACCCTCAAATCCGGAGTCTGGTTCCACGATGGCACGGCATTCACTGCCGAGCGGGTGAAGGCGGTTTTTGATGCGCTGCTGGAACCGTCAGCCCCTGCTCGCTTTCAACGCCTTGCCGACCTGCTCGCCTCCTGCGAAGTCGAGGACGAGCGCACCGTGCGTTTTTTTCTGCATGAACCGCTTCCGGAGTCGCTGTTTTTGAGTACCCTCCAAGTCCCGATCTTCAAGTTCCGGGGCACCCCCAACTCCAAATCAGGAGTTCTCGTCGGCTCCGGACCCTTCAGGCAGGTCAGTCACAATTCCGCAGAGCTCGTTTTTCGACGTCATTGGTATTACCGTGACGGCTCTCCTGACGTGAAAGAACTGCATTTTCAAATCGTTCCGGAGGTTGAAACACGGATTCGCAGGCTGCTGAACGGCAGCATCGACATTGTCAACAACGCCTTCCCGATCAAGGAGCTTGCCAAGTTCCGGACTCCTACCGCCCAAAGCAAGTTCACCCTGTTGGAAGAAATCGCAGCGACCTATCGCTATCTTGTCTTCAACACTGAGCATCCCATCTTGCAGGAAGTGCAAGTTCGCCAGGCGATTGGCCGTGCGCTTCACCGCGAGGAGTTGGTGGCGTTTCTCACCAAGAACCACGCCCGGCTCGCCTCTGGGGTTTTCCCGCCTGAACATGCGTTTCACGTGACAACCCAGAACCTTGTTTATGCGCCTGAGTCTGCCGTAGCGCTGTTGGAGGATGCGGGGTTTCGTTTAACGGAGGAGCAGCGCTTTCAGTTGCGCCTTACAACGTCCAACGACAAGGAGCAAATCCGGCTCGCCCGCTTGATTGCCGATCAGCTTGCGCGGGTCGGTATTGAGGTGAACGTCACCCCGCAGTCGTCAGGGAAGTTCAGGAACGCTTTAGCGGGAGGGGATTATGATCTTGCGGTGCTGCAAGATCGTGTTCAAGGTGATCCGGATGTGCTGCGCGCCTTTTTCCATTCCAGCCAAACTCCTGAAAAGGGTGGACGAAACTTTGCCCGTTACCGTAATCTGGAGTTGGACGCATTGCTGGAGTCCGGACGCTACGAACAGAACCGTGCCCAACGCAGGGAGATTTACCAGCAGGTGCAGCGGATGCTTGCGGAAGCCCTGCCGCACCTGCCGCTCTGGTACGGAAACAACCTCGCGCTGGTCAGCAGACGGGTGAGCGGCTACCGATTTCATCCCGCTGGCGACTTCCACGCCTTCCGGACGTTGCGCGTGAACTGACCCAAGCCTGTGGAAAACGCAGGTGCGACTCACTTTTCCTCAATGCGGAATTCACTCCGGATCACCCTCGCGCTTGCTTTCGCGCTCCTGCCAACGGCTTTGCTACACGCGGAAGCGGGCAGCGACTTCCTGCGTCCGCGCCCCGCCACCGTCTTGCCCTCACACCTGAACGTCCGCGAAGAGCCGGGCGTGCGGCATCGCATCCTCAGCACGCTGCGTCACGGAGCGGTAGTGCTTTACGGCGAGAAAACCTTGCGGCGCGGCTGGGTTCGCATTGTCGTACCTTCGCGTGACGTGCAAGGCTGGGTGCTATTGCGGTTGCTGCATCCTTTGCCCAAGGAGAAACTTCCTACCATTGTAGCCTCCAGCTATGCGGTGGTGCATTCTGCCTCGCTGAACCTGCGCGCTGGCCCTGGAACCCAGCACGGGATTCTGCGTCCTTTGCCTCGTGGAACCCACCTCACCCTGAGCAACACCGCGCAAGACGGCTGGCGGCAGGTGCGGACCTCGGAGGACGAACAGGGCTGGGTTTCGACCAAGTACCTGCGTGTTTACGAACCTCAGGCTCTGCCAGTGAGCGTCAATCGCTCTCAGCTTGCTCAGTACACCTCGCCACTGGAAGCCAGTATTTTGGAGTACATGAATGAAACCTATGCCAAAAAGAAAGTCTCCAGAAAGGATCAGTTGTTCATGGTGGTGCAGGATTTAACCTCCGGAACACTACTGGTGGCGATCCGTCCACGTCGTCGTGTCAAGGCCGCCAGTCTCATCAAGGTGCCCATCCTCCACGCCTACCAGCTTGAGCGGGTCCGAAAGCGCGTGAAACACACTTCGGGCCGCCAGGATCATCTCGCCCGTATGATCCGTTACAGCAGCAATGCCAGCACGAACGTCATCCTCAAACGACTCGGTGGTCCCAACAAGGTCCAACGCCTGTTGCGCGAAACCAACATGTACCGCGAACTCCGGTTGGTTGAGTACATTCCTGCGGATGGGCGCACCTACCGCAACAAACTCTCGATGGCCGACCTCAGTTCGCTCTTCCACCGACTCTGGATTGGCCGTGTGTTGGGGCCGGGATTCAGCGACCTTGAGAACGAACAAGCCTCCGCGCAGATGCTCCACCTGCTCTCACTTTCAGGACGCAGCGACAACAAGGACCGCCTCAAGGACGGCACCTGCTTCGCGGGCAACCAAACCGTGCGGATTTGGGATAAAACGGGCTTCGTGAAGGGACTCAACGGCAACGCGGGTATCATCGAAATCGACTCGCCTCATGGGCGCCGAGCCTATTCCATTGTGGCGGCCATCGAGCGTCCGAACTACCGCACCATCCGGGGCAACGCCAGCCGCTGGTCCGCCAAGGTCGCCTACCACCTACGGCGCATTTCCGAACTCGCTTACGCCTTCTTCACGAGTCGCTACGACGCTTTTTCCGACTGCGGACACGACCGCCTCGTGCAGTACGCCACCCGCGCTCTTGAGCAAAGCACTGCGCTGAAAGCGTCACTCTGAACACAGGGTTGCAAGATTCCTCACGCAGCACACACCATGTCTCTTCTCGAACGTTTCCGCTGGTTCGCCGCACAGGATCAGTGGCTGCTTTTCCTGCACGAAACACGATTCCTCAACCCGCTCGTTGCGGAGCAATTCACCAAACTGGAAGTGTCCGGACTGCTGGACGATCCTAGCATTCGAGCGCTGGTGGAAACCGGACTCGCCGCATTGTCCCCAGAGCTTCCTGCCGGGGTGTACTTTCCCGCCCCCATCTCCCGCATTCAAGCTTCCGGAACAGCGCTCACTGTGGAAACCGTTCTGCAATTCCACTACGCCTTCATTCAGGTGGATGCCCAACAACGCTGGAGCCTGCGTGGCCACTCCATCGTTGGTCGTGTCCTCCAGCTTTTTCAGGAAAACCTCGGCTACGAACCGGAAATCCAGCGTTATTTTGTGGAGTATTGGACGGAGGGGCGCTGGGACAAGTGCTACCTCGCTTGTGAACTCACGCCGATGCTCGCGTTGAACATCAACCTAGAGGCGGACCCGCTGGAGGTACAACTCATCAACGGCAAGTCGGATGCCGTGATTTCCGACACCCTGCGGCTGGATGCCCACGAAAACTGCCTCGTGCACACCGCACAGCATGGGGACGTCCTGCTTGCGGATGCTCCGCGTTATCAACTGCTCCAGCACTATCACGAGGACGAAAATTGTCTCAAACTCGGTAACCGCCGCTTTGTCCTTGAGATGGGCTGACTCAATGTAGTATTCTCAAAAATTTAGCAGACAGAAGTTCCATGATGAAAAAGGATTTTGCAAAGTGGTTCGTGGTGTGGTGCAGCGTGTTGTTGCTCACAGGCTGCGAGTTTTTCGCGCTCACGTTTGCTCCCGAAAAAGAATCCCGTGAAAACACCACGAAACTGGCGAAACACGCGCACACGGTGTTTTGGAAAACGCTGCATGGCGGCGAATACCAGAACATTCCAGAAGCCATGACCTTGTTGAAGGCGGCGTATCTGGAAAACCCGCACGATGCCAAAGTCGCCGCACACATCGGGTTTCTGCACATCTGGAGGTTGTCTGAGCGGCGGCGTTTGGAGACGATTCCACCGCAAATCACGGATGACGCGGTTTTGGCCAGGAAATACTTTGGCGGGCGGTACGGCTCAACCCCAATGATGCCCGTTTCCTTGGCCTCTATAGCTCCTTGCTGATGACCGAGGGCAGCATTCACAACGATGAGTACCTGACCCGCAAGGGCTATTACCAAGGACTGGACTTGATTGACGCCGGGCCTCAGTTCAATCTGTTTACCATTGGCTACACCATGAGTCGGAATGACTACACAAACCCAAGGTTCGCTGAAGCACTGGAAATGCAGTGGAGAAACATTGAGGTCTGTCTTGACGATGACATCGACCGCGAGAATCCGAACGTTGCACGATATTTCCCCAGGGAAGCCGCCGAAACCCGAGAACTTTACAAAAGAGCCTGCTGGAACTCGGAGATTGCCCCCTACAACGTTCAGGGGTTCTTCATGAACCTCGGAGACATGCTGGTGAAAAACGGCGAGGTCGCAGTGGCAAAGCGCATCTATCAAACAGCAAAGCAGCATCCGGATTTCAAGACGTGGCCCTACAAGGACGTTCTCAACCGAAGAATCAGGCATGCGGAAAAGAATGTTGAGCGGTTCCGACACATCATCGACAACTCCGAAAAAGTGACCGAGGATGCAATCATGATCCTGACTCCGTTTTCCTGCATGGCCTGCCACGAGAAGGGCTAAAGCGAAAAAATTTCTGTAAGCGTTGCAACAGAATTGCTGAGTTTTCCTAGAGCGGAAAGCCCCTGCCCAATCTCTCTCAGGAGAATAAACTGGACAAACCACTTGCTTTCAGAGAAAATAGTAAGGCTTGGCAATTCTGCCGACTCCTGCCAAGGCAGGTATTTTTTCCGGGAGTTCGCTCCCATGTAAGAGTATTGAGTATGCCGCAAGGTCGCGTAAAGTGGTTCAATGACCAAAAAGGTTACGGGTTCATTGAGCAAGAAGATGGAGAGGATTTGTTCGTACACCACTCCGAAGTGGATGGAGGACGACTCCAAGATGGAACACAGGTCGAATTCGAAGTCGGTCCAGGCCGAAAAGGTCTTGCGGCCAAGCAAGTCAGGATCGTCTGATCCCCAAGCCTGCGGGGTTGCCGGAGGCAGCCCCACCCCTTCCAGTTTGCAACCCAACGTGTGCTTGGGGGCAATCCTTCCTGAAAAACTGAATCGAAGCCACCTGTGTCATGCAGTCAGGTTGCGATTCCTCCGATTCCTGTTGCTGGGTTCACTGTCTGCGACCCTCGTGAGTTGCACGGCTGAACGTCTTCAGCCTGTGGTGGGCACCATTCCTCAATCAACAAATGTCGTTATCCGGCAGCTCTCGAATCCTCATCTTGAACAGGTGATGTCGGTTGCCGATGCGCGGCATCTGCTGGAACGCACCGGGTTGGGAGCGCCTCCGGAGCAAATTGCAAAACTGATTGGCAAGAGGCGTCACGAGGGTATTGACGAGATCGTGGGCCGTTTGCGCACCGAACCGTGGCTCACGGTTCCAAGGTGGGTCCGGGAACCGGCTCCGGCGTTTTGGGCGCGAGGTGACATGGAAGAAGACGAGCGCCAGCGTTTTAACATGGCCCGCGACCGCGAAATGGGAGAGTTCCGGAACTGGTGGGTGCGTGAGATGATTGAATCCCCATCTCCCCAAACCGAGCGGTTGGTGCTGTTCTGGCACAATCATTTCGTCTCCGCTTACGCTGCCATCAACGAACAATCCGTGGCCATCGCCCGCCAGAACCTGATGTTCCGGAAGCTGGGAACGGGCAGTTACCGTGCTTTGCTCAAGGCCGTGATCCGCGATCCGGCCATGCTCAACTACCTTGACAACGAAAACAGTTCCAAGGAGCACCCCAACGAAAACCTTGCCCGCGAGTTGTTGGAACTGTTCACTCTGGGGGAGGGGGCTTATGACGAAGCCACCGTCAAAGAAGCCGCCCGCACTCTGACGGGTTATGGTGTCAACGACCTTCACAACCTTTCCTTCCAGATCAAGCCGTGGGGTCAGGATCGGGGCTGGAAGACGCTGTTCGGCAATCACGGGAATTATGACGGCGACGACCTCGTTGACCTCATTTTGGAACAACCCACCGCCGGACAGTTTTTGACTCACAAATTCTGGAAGAATTACATCTCCGAAATCAATCTCAACGAATCGGAACTTGCGGTGATTTCCGCAACCTTTCGAGCAAGTGATTTTGATCTGACGGTGCTGTATCGGTCTATGCTGGCCACTCCTGCATTCTGGGCGCAGGAAAACCGTGCAACGGTCATCAAGTCCCCCGTTGATTTGGTGGTCGGGACCATCCGGACCACCGGAGTGCTACCGACCGACTGGCAAACGCTTTCGGACAAGCTGGCGATGCTGGGGCAGGACATCTTTGGTCCTCCAAATGTGGCGGGTTGGCCGGGAGGTGCGGCGTGGATCACTCCAGCCCGACTCCTGAACCGCCGCTATGTGCTGGCCGGTCTCACTCCGGAGCGGGTTTCACTCGCAACCATGAAGCCTGTCACGACTCAGATGATGGCGATGCCGAACACACTTGCACTGCGGCTCGCCTCAGAGGATTATCTGGGGCCACCCCGCTACAGTGTACGGCTGCTGCACGAGGGCAAGCGGATTTGGGACAGCGGTTTGCTCACGGTGAAAGGGGGATACGACACTCAGTTGAACGGGCGGATTCAGAACAAGAGCCGCCTGCCGTGGCAAACGAAAATCTTTGAAACCAAGATCAAGACAGAACAAGTTTCGGCGGTTGAGATTTTCTTTCATAACGATGCCGCCGGTCCGGACGGTGACCGCAATTTGTTTGTGGATTGGGTCCGCTTGGGGAATCGAGTGTATCTGGCTTCCGAGGGCAAGCAGATCAGCCGCTGCCCACCCCAAAACGCTGCCGAGTCCGGAGGACTTTACTGCCAAGGCAAGGTCGTGCTGACAAAGTCCGAACCTCTGAGCGAGAACACCGATCCCTCGCCCCCACCGCAAGACACGCTACTCGCCGAAGACGGGGTGCTGCGCTGGGCGGATGATCCGGACGAACCGGGCCGCAACTGGCGCTCCTTTTCGGTCGGCTTCAAGAACCTGCGCTTGAATGATCGGCACTGGCCGGGCTTTGCGGTGAAAATTGCAATCACCCGAAAACACGGCTACCTCATGCAGGTTGAAAACCGCGATTGCTATCCGGATTGTTTGCTGCGCTGGCCGTTCACCGCATGGAGGAATGACCGGGATCGCAGCCGCAAATCCATCGCCTTGCCGATCTCCTATCCCAGTGACGACAATGTTCGCTCACACTGGCAGGGGCTGAAATCGGAAGACAAGCTGCTCGTCAGCCTGCTGTGGCGTTCATTGCCGCAGTTGCTAGCGCAGGTGCGAAACGGCAGAAGATACCGGGAACAAAAAGACCGGATGAGCGCATGGCAGCCGCATCTTGCAAAGATTTTTGCTCGTCTGACAGACACCAAGTATGCTGACTATGGGGCCGCAATCCCGTTGGTGTTTGTCCGCAGGGACAACTCCCGTCAGACCATGATGATGATGTCCAAAGCGGGACAGGACATCCCCCATCCGAACGGGAATGCTCCCACCGCAGGGCTGAACGCCTTTGCGGCCAAACTGCGGGGGCACTTTCCGGAGTCTTCGTTTTCACAGGTGCTGTTGGCACAGGCTCCGGTGTCCGTGGCTGCTGGCTCGGACGACCTCAAGGCGCTGTTTGCGGATCCCGTTTTTCAACTGAAGTAGGAGACTTTGATGTTACGACGTGACTTGCTCCGGAAACTGGCGGGTGGCCTGTTGTTGCCACTCGTTCCGCAATCCTTGATCGCGGCGGCTCAAAAAACGGGGCGGCGGCTGGTGCTGGTGGAATTGTCCGGAGCCAATGACGGACTGAACACGGTCATTCCTTTTCAGGATCACCGCTATCGCGAGTTGCGTCCTCAAATTGGGATTGAGCGCAAGGACATGATCACGCTGGATTCCGGATTTGCCCTGCACGGGGCCATGCGCCCGGTGATGGAGTCGTGGGATGACGGTGATTTGGCGATTCTTCCTGGGTTGGGTTATCCCAATCCCAATCGCTCGCATTTTAAGTCGATTGCACTTTGGGAAACCGGAGGCGATGGCAACGGCAGCGGACGCAGCGGCTGGCTCACCGATGCGGTGGAAGGAATGTCCGAAAACGCTGATCTGGATGCACACGGTATCAGCTTGGATGGGGGCATGGGCGTGTTTTCGAGTCCCAGTGGTATTTGGCTGTCGATGACGTCTGCTGCGCAGTTCACCAAGCTCGCCGACCAGCCCTTTCCCGCGTATTCCGAAACCGACAATCCGGCCCTGAGCCTTTTGTTGGGACGGATGCAAAGCCTACAAACGTCCATGCAGCGCATCACCACCAAACTGAGACGAGCTCGTCGTCAGCGTTTCCGCATTGGCGGAAATGATTTCGCCCGGCAGCTCAGTCAGACCGCGATCCTGATCGATGCCGGAATCAACGCCCCTGTCCTCAAAGTGCAGCTCGGGGGGTTCGACACCCACGAGAACCAAACGTGGCGGCACCGCCGCTTGCTGCGTGACCTCACTCAAGCCCTTGCGGGATTCCGGATGCACTTGCGCCAACGGGGTCATTGGGACAACACGCTGGTGCTGACCTATTCCGAGTTTGGTCGCCGCGCTGTGGAAAACCAATCCCACGGCACCGATCATGGCACCGCTGCCCCGCATTTTGTGCTGGGCGGGCGAGTGAACGGTGGATTTTACGGCACTTATCCTGATCTTGGGGATTTGGACGAAGGCGATCTGAAGTACACGATGGACTACCGGGCCGTTTATGACCGAGTGCTGGTGGACTGGTTTGACCTTCCGAATCACCGCTTCCGCACCTTTCAGGATTCCCGCCTCAAGTCGATGATTTCATAAGCGGGATTGACACTCGTTCTGGACCACGGCAAGATGGGGCCACCGTTTCAATGGCCTGCTTTGGTGTCATGAGCCTCTATTACGTCCAGAAATTCCTTTACGAACTGAACCGCAACCCCCGGATGCAGGAACGCTTTCGTGCCGATCTGGAAGCCGTTCTTCAAGAGTACGACCTCACGGACGAGGAGGCCGAAGCCCTCCGGAGCCGGGACATTGGCCTGCTCTATGTGCTTGGTGTGAACGGCCAGATTCTCATGCACTTTGCGGCGATGGCGGGGTTGGCGTGGTCGGAGTACCTGCAAACCATGCGCGACGGACTGGCCAAGCACGGAGCGGTGCGAGCCGGGGTGTACGCCGCGACGGGTTACGAAGGGGTCACAGTGCACAGTGCCCGACTCAAGCAACACGAATCCGGAGTGGAGGGCTGATGCCGCTGGTTTTCGCAGGAATTTGCAGCCACGCGCCGGGCATCACTGGGCGGACTCAGCTTGCCGATCCGGAACACCGAGAACGATTCTACGAAGCCTTTGAGCGCATGAGAATCGCAATGGAAGCTGCCAATCCGGATGCGCTGGTCGTGGTTGGCGCAGAGCATTTCGGTAATTTTTTCATGAACAACATGCCTGCGTTTGCAATGGGCATGGCGGATTATTATGAAGGTCCGATCGAGGACGAGAACTGGCTGGGCATCCAACATGGACGTTTTCCGGGTAATGCCGAGCTTTCCAAACGTCTGATCATGGAGGTGATGCAGTCCGTGGACGTGGCCTATGCGGAAGAATGGAAATTTGACCACGGCATCATCGTGCCCCTGCACTTCCTCACGCCGGCACGAAAACAGACGATCATTCCTGCGAACATCAATTGTCAGGGGCCACCCCTCGCACCCCTCCACCGCGCATGGGCCTTTGGAGAAGCTTTGCGGCACGCCGCAGATGCAGTGCCCGAACGCATCGCGGTCATCGGCACCGGAGGGATTTCGCATTGGCCCGCTACCCCGGATTCTGGAAAAATCAACGAGGACTGGGACCGCGATTTTCTGGACCGCTGGGTTCGGGGAGACCGGGACGCCCTGCTCGCTTACACGGACGAGGGCATCTACCGGGACGCCGGACAGGGCGGTTTTGAGATTCGCACGATGATCGCCATTTCCGGATTGTGTGCCGGAAACACCGGCGAAATCTGGTGCTACCAGCCCATTCCCATTTTCGCGGTGGGTTGCACGATTGGAGTGATGTCCCTTGCGGGTTGAGGTCAGCCTTCCTGAAAAAAGAGCTGTTGATTCGAGCTTCCGGCAAGGGTATGGTGGGTGGCCATTGTCTCGACTCGTTTCTCTAAGAAAACCATGATTATCAAAAGCCCCAAGCCCGATATTGCCATTCCGGAAATCCCGCTCCCGGAACTTGTGCTCCAGCAAACCGCAAGACTCGCGGACAAACCCGCTCTCATTGACGGTTCCAGTGGACGCATCCTCACCTATGGAGAATTTGGGAAGCAAGTCCGTGCCTTTGCCGCCGGATTGGCTCAACGGGGTTTACGGAAGGGCGAGGTTTTTGGAATCTTCATGCCCAATTGCATCGAATACGCGATCGCCTTCCACGGAGTCGTGCTGGCGGGTGGAGTGAACACCACGGTTAATCCGCTCTACACGGCAGCAGAACTCGCAAAACAACTCAACGACTGCAACGCCCGCTTCCTACTCACCCTTCCCGGATTTCTTGAAACCGCCCAACAAGCCACGAAATTGACGGCTGTAGAGGAGGTCTATGTGATTGGAGACGTGGAAGGTGCCACGCCCTACGCCACCCTCCTACAACCCGACCTTCCGGTTCCGGAAATCGAATTTGATGTGCGCAACGACCTCGTCGTCCTGCCCTACTCCAGTGGCACCACCGGCTTGCCCAAGGGGGTGATGCTGACGCATTACAACCTCGTGGCCAATGTCTTGCAATTTGGAGCGCTGGAAAGCACCGACGAGCAGGACACGCTGATCGCGGTGCTGCCGTTTTTCCACATTTACGGACTCGTGGTGATCCTCAATTCCGCCCTCAGCGTTGGGGCAACGTGTGTGTGTGTGCCGCGCTTCGATCTGGAGCAGTTTCTGACCATCCTACAGGACTACAAGGTCACACGGGCGCATCTCGTCCCCCCCATTGTCCTAGGTTTGGCCAAGCATCCGTTGGTGGACAAGTTTGACCTCTCCACGCTCAAACTCATCATGTGCGGCGCGGCGCCGTTGGATCGTGAAACCAGCGAAGCCTGCGCCCAACGACTCAATATCTTGGTAAAGCAGGGTTACGGCATGACCGAGTTGAGTCCGGTCACACACATCAACCCGGATGATCCGGAACAGATGGTGCCCGGCTCGATTGGCGTGACGATCCCCAACACCGAGTCAAAGGTCGTGGATTTTGAGAGCGGCAAAACCCTTGGTCCCGGAGAACGCGGAGAGTTGCTGGTTCGCGGGCCACAGGTCATGAAGGGCTACCTCAACAACCCGGAAGCCACGGCGCAGACCATTGATGAAGAGGGCTGGTTGCACACCGGAGATGTCTCGGAATACGACGAACGGGGCTACTTTTGGGTGGTGGACCGCGTCAAGGAACTCATCAAGTACAAGGGTTATCAGGTCGCCCCTGCGGAATTGGAGGGGCTGCTGCTCTCACATCCCGCTGTGGCCGATGCCGCTGTGGTGCCTTATCCTGATGAAGAAGCCGGAGAAATTCCGCGCGGCTTTGTCGTCCTCAAACCGGAGCAAACCATTTCGTGTGCGGAATTACAGGAATTCATTGCCGATCAGGTGGCTCCGCACAAAAAACTGCGAATGCTCGAACTCACGGATCAAATCCCCAAATCCACCTCTGGAAAAATCCTGCGCCGCCATCTCAAGAATCGCCCGCCTGCTGCCTGAAACCAATCCTTGAAGCGAATAATCGGCAAAGACTGACTCAATCCGTTGCTGCATTCAAGACCCGCACGGGACTTCCGGAATGCCATGCGAGCAAATCCTCCACAGCATCGCCGTAGGCTTGCTGGAAATTCTCGCGGGTGACATAACCGCAGTGTCCCGTGAGCAGAGTATTCGGCACCGAGCGCAGAGGGTGTTCCGCAGGTAGGGGTTCCTGATCGTACACATCAATTCCGGCTCCTGTGATGCGCTGGTTCTCCAAGGCAGCAAGCAAGGCCGGTTCTTGGATGATTGGCCCGCGTGAGGTGTTGATCAGAAACGCGCTTGGTTTCATCCAACTCAGTTCCTGCTGGCCGACCGTCCCGCGAGTGCGCTCACTGAGGACAACATGGATGGACAGCACATCAGCTTCCCGGAAGAGTTGCTCACGTGCAACTCGTTGCACCCCAACCGCGTTGCAGCGTTCCTCTGTGAGGTTTTCGCTCCACGCGATCACACGCATTCCAAACGCCAGTCCGATTTTGGCAACCTGCGAACCGAGTTTGCCCAGCCCGAACAACCCGAGGGTTTTGCCCTTCAGCCCCAGCCCCAGCCCCACATGCCAGCCTCCGGACTGCATCGCCGCTGCTTCGGCGGGCAGGTTGCGCACCAATCCCAAGATCAGTGCCCATGTCAGTTCTGCCGTGGGGTAGCCAAGCATCCGGGTGCCGCAGACGGTCACGCCCTGCTGGCGGGCAAACTCCATGTCGATGCTCAGATTGCGCATTCCGGTGGTGACGAGCAAGCGCAGCTTGGGGAGTTGCAGCAGCAGTGATTCTGGAAAACGTGTGCGCTCGCGCATAGCAATGAGTATTTCAAAGTTTTGCAGTTTCTCAGTGGTTTCCACTTCCGAGTCAAAGGGTTCCGAAAACACCTCCAGTGTGAACTCCGGGGGCAGCGTGTGCCACGGAGCAAGGGCGCGGGCGGCTTGCAGGTAATCATCAAGCAGGGCGATGCGAACAGTCATGACGGGACTCCAAATGGGTGAGATGAGTAGAAAGGGATTGATTCTGACTGGAATATCTTGGAAAACACAAGCAGTTGTTCAGCAATGCCCCCCGCTGCAAGCGACCTGAATGTTTCCACAACGAGAATCCAAATGAAGATGGAACGAGATTTTACGCGTCGTGGGCATCACGACATGGGCGGGCTGGACGCTGGACCCGTCCAGCAGACCGAGCATGACTATGCCCTCTGGGAAAAGCGGGTGGATGCGCTGATGGCGCTGCTTGCGGAGCGTAAGCTGTTGAGCGTTGATCAACTCCGCAAGGGCATCGAGAGCCTGCCGCCGGATGCTTACGAAAAAATGAGCTACTACGAGCGTTGGATTTTTTCAATCACGCAGGCCTTACAACACAACGGTGTGCTGACCACCGCAGAACTCAGCCGCAAGCTTGAAGCGGTGCAGGCCCGCGCCCAAACGGAGGGGGCATGACTCCACAATTTCAGCCCGGAGACCCCGTGCGTGTGCGCACCGGTTCACCTCCCGGACACATCCGCACCCCGTTTTACGCACGCGGCTGTCAGGGGGTCATCGAACGTAGCGCCGGGGCATTCCGCAATGCGGAGGAATTGGCCTTTGGTCGCTTTGACGCGCCCTTCGTTCCGCTCTACCGGGTCCGCTTCCAACAGCAGGAAGTCTGGCCGGATTACGAGGGCAATCCTGCGGACACGCTGGACGTGGAAATCTATGAATTCTGGTTGGAACCCACATCCCCAAAAACGCCATGAGTGCCACTCATTCACACGAAACCCGTCCGGATCAGGACGTGCCTGCGACCTACTACCAGTTCATGGAAGCTGCCGTGCGGGAGTTGCTGATTGAAAAAGAAATCCTCACCGCCGAGGACATCCGCCGTGCGATTGAGGACATGGACTCCCGGACGCCAGAGCGCGGCGCGGAAGTGGTGGCGCGGGCGTGGGTGGACCCGGAGTTCAAGCGCCGGCTCTTAGAAAATGCACCTGCCGCCGTCAGCGAGTTGGACATTGACCTCGGCCCGCTGAATCTAGTCGTGGTCGAAAACACTCCGGAAGCTCACAACCTGATCGTCTGCACCCTCTGCTCGTGCTACCCCCGTTTTCTGTTGGGACTTCCTCCGGACTGGTACAAAAGCCGTGAATACCGCTCGCGCTCGGTACGCGAACCCCGAGCCGTGCTGCGTGAATTTGGCACCGAAATCCCGGACAATGTGCCGGTTCGTGTCCACGACAGCACGGCCGATTTACGCTACCTCGTCCTGCCGCAGCGTCCGGAAGGTACGGACGATTGCAGCGAGCAGGAGTTGGCCGCACTCGTGGGACGCGATGCCATGATCGGTGTCACCGTGGTGCAACCTCCGTTGTCCTAACCAATTGATGATCCAGACTTACGAACACCTGCGTCAAGCGTTGGTGGGGGCGCACCCCACCCTGCCAGGGCGACTCCGGCAGATCGCGGAGTACGCGCTGGCGCATCCGGATGACATGGCGCTGGAGACAATCGCGGTGCTGTCGGAGCGTTCTGAAGTTTCACCTTCGGGCATGGTGCGGTTTGCACGGGCGCTGGGCTTCTCCGGATTTACGGAGATGCAGAAGAGTTTCCGGGAGGGACTGCTGCACCACATGCCAGACTACCGTGCCCGTATCCACGCTGCCCGCTCGGCCTCATCCTCTGAGCAGGGAACCCCACGACTCCAGAGCTTTGTGGAAGCCGGAATCGCCTCGCTCCAGCACCTAGGAGAGTCGGAAAGCATTCTCCAACTCAATGCTGCGGTGGACTTGTTGGTTGCCTCCGAGCGAATTCATGTTGCGGCCCAGCGACGTTCCTTTCCGGTGGCCTCCTACCTTGCGTATGCGCTGGGGCATCTGGGACGTCCGGCACACCTGCTTGATGGGGTCGGCGGCATGTTCGGGGAACAGGGCCGCAACCTACAGGAACGGGATGTGCTGCTGGCGATTAGTTTTCCGCCCTACGCTCAAGAGGTGGTGGCACTGGTTGAAGATGTCGCGAGTCGTGGCATTGTGGTGATTGCCCTGACGGATTCTCCGGTGAGTCCAATCCATGCGGCGGCCAAGGTGGCCTTTGAGGTGCTGGAGTTGGAGGTTGCTGGATTCCGCTCGCTCTCGGCCTCCATGTGCCTTGCGCTGGGACTCGTCGTTTCGCTGGGCGAGCGACTGGAGCAAGTCCGGTGACCTCCCTCACCGCCCTCCTTTGGCTTTTGCTGTCGGGGCACTTGCGTTAAGATCAAAAAACTCCGTGTGCGTCCGAGGCACAAGACCAATTCATCGCAATATCCGGATTTGACGATTTGCTTAATTTCTGCTAGATTTTAGGTTTGAATTCTGAGAATGGCCGTTTTTACCAGACGCCACAGTTGCTCCCAACCCTTTACAGAGACAGTTGATGGGTAAAATGCTTTTCACCTCCGAAAGCGTGACGGAGGGCCATCCCGACAAAATCGCGGATCAGATCTCCGACGGCATTCTGGATGCCATGCTAACTGAGGACAAACAGAGCCGTGTGGCCTGCGAAACCTTGGTGACGACCGGCATGGCTGTGGTCGCCGGAGAAGTGACGACGGAGGCATGGGTGGACTTGCAAAAGGTGGTGCGCAACACCATCGAGGGCATTGGCTACACCGACTCCAAAATGGGCTTTGACTTCAACACCTGCGCCGTGCTGATCAGCCTCGACAAGCAATCCCTGGACATCGCGCAAGGCGTGAACGAGGGCGAGGGCTTGCACTTGGAACAAGGCGCAGGCGATCAAGGTTTGATGTTCGGCTATGCCTGCGACGAGACCCCGGAACTGATGCCGCTGCCGATCCAGTTGGCGCATCGGCTCACCGAACGACTTTCGCAGGTGCGCAAAAACGGCACCCTGCCTTACCTGCGTCCGGATGGAAAATCACAGGTCACGGTTCGCTATGTGGACGGCAAGCCCGTTGCAGTGACGACGGTGGTGATCAGTTCCCAGCACACGGAAGGGACCAACCAAACTCAACTCCGGGACGAGGTGATCGAAGCCGTGATCCGCGAGGTGATCCCGGAGCAGTTCCTCGGCGATGCTATCCAATACCACATCAACCCGACTGGAAAATTCGAGATCGGTGGGCCGCAAGGTGACTGCGGGTTGACCGGACGCAAGATCATCGTGGACACTTACGGTGGCATGGGGCGACACGGCGGGGGTGCGTTTTCCGGCAAGGACCCCTCAAAGGTGGACCGCTCGGCGGCGTATGCGGCGCGGCATGTCGCCAAGAATGTGGTGGCCTCCGGACTCGCCTCGCGCTGTGAGGTGCAACTCGCGTATGCCATTGGTGTCGCCGAGCCGGTTTCCGTTTCCGTGGAGACCTTCGGCACGAACTGCGTGGACGAATCCGTCATCAGCAAATTGATCCGGGATCACTTTGAATTACGCCCTGCGGGTTTGATCCAAGCCTTGGACTTGCTGCGTCCGATTTTTCAGAAAACCGCCGCTTACGGGCACTTTGGTCGCGAGCTTCCGGAGTTCACTTGGGAGCAGACCAACAAGGCCGATGACCTTCGCCAAGCTGCAGGACTTTGAGGCATGGAGCGCCACGAGACGCAGATCATCAACCGTCTCGGCCTGCACGCCCGTGCGGCTGCCGAGGTCGTCAAGCTGGCCACAACCTTTGAAGCAAGCGTCAAGATTCATCGGAGTGGTGAGGTCGCCAACGCGAAGACGATTATGGGATTGCTGATGCTCGGCGCTACCCAAGGCACTGCTGTGGTGGTGGAAACCACGGGCGTCGACGAGGTTCAGGCCGCCGCTGCGCTCGTGTCGCTCATTGACGCCCGCTTCAACGAATTGGAATGAGCGCCGCCGTTGCGATTTCCGGAAAAACCAGACTCTATGGTGTGATCGGCCATCCGGTCACACACACCCTCTCCCCGCAACTTCACAACACCGGCTTCAATGCCTTGGGGCTTGAGGCGGTTTACCTGCCTTTTCCGGTTCACCCGGATCAGTTACAGAACGCCGTTCGCGGTATGGTCGCTCTTGGTGTCTGTGGTTTCAACGTCACAGTTCCACACAAATCCGCCATCCTGCCCCTGCTCGACGAAGTGAGTCCGCTCGCGCAGCGCATCGGCGCGGTGAACACAGTGCGCATCTCCGACGGTAAGCTGCTCGGCACGAATACGGACGCGCCCGGATTCCTGCGCTCACTGGCTCCACTCGACTTGGAACTGCGCGGACTCCGGGTGGGATTGCTCGGAGCGGGAGGTTCTGCACGGGCCTTGCTGGCCGGATTGTCCGAATCCGGGGCCGCCCAGATTTTCGTTTGCAATCGCACTCCAGAGCGGGTGGTGGCCTTGATTTCCTCACTCCAACCCTTTGCTCCGGAAACCGAAATGGTGGCGGTCTCTTTGTCGGCATTGGCAGCGCAGCCGCTTGAGCTCTTGGTGAACACCACGACCGTGGGCATGGACGGAGTTTCGGCACCCGCCGACTTGGAGCGTTTCCGGGAGGTCCGCAACGTGGTGGACATCATCTACCGCCCACCCCAAACCCCGCTGCTCGCGCAAGCTCAACGCCTTGGCGTTCCGCATCTCAACGGACTAGGCATGCTGCTGCACCAAGGCACGGAGGCGTTTTCGTTTTGGACCGGAAAGGTCGCTCCGGAAGCAGAAATGCGGAGAGCGCTGGATTCTGCCCTGCAAACCGACTGAAATGCCCCCGCGTATTCCTTTTCAGGTCGAACTTCCTCTTCCCGAAGTGGGAGATTCCAGTGAATCGGAATCCCGAAATCCCCCCCAACCCCCCTTTGACAAAGAGGGGAATCGCAGCGGAGAGATTTCTGCCTCAGCCACAGAGGAAGACCCGCAAAATCCTTCCGAGCAACCCTCCAAAACCCCACAAAAAAAACGTTCCGACAAGCCCCTGACAGTTTCGCAACTCACCCGTCAAATTCGCATGGCACTGGAGGGGGAGTTCCGCAGTGTGTGGGTGGCGGGTGAATTGTCAAATGTCAGCCGCGCCGCGTCTGGACACATTTACTTCACGTTGCGCGATGAGGAATCGCAGGTGTCGGGGGTGATGTTCCGGCGGGCGGTGGCCGGATTACCTTTTCAGCCTGTGGATGGACTGGAGGTTGTGGTCCGGGGACACCTCAGTGTTTATGCCCCGCGTGGCGTGTATCAGGTCAATGCCTCCGCGATGGAGCCAAAAGGTGTGGGGGCATTGCAACTCGCCTTTGAGCAACTCAGGGACAAACTCGCCAAGGAGGGGCTGTTTGACAAATCTCGCAAACGCCCCCTGCCGTTTCTGCCCCGGCACATCGGCATCGTCACTTCGCCGACGGGGGCGGTCATCCATGACATGCTCACGGTGCTGCGCCGACGCTTTCCGGGCATTCCGGTCACGCTCTTTCCGGCGGTGGTGCAGGGCAACCAAGCGGTTCCTGCGTTGGTGGAGGGGGTGCGGGTGCTGAACACAATCTCCCGGACTCCGCCGTTGGACGTGATCATCGTCGGACGTGGCGGGGGGTCGATGGAGGACTTGTGGGCGTTCAACGACGAGCGGCTGGCGCGGGTGCTTGCGGACTCCCGGATTCCCGTGATCTCGGCGGTGGGACACGAAACGGATTTCACCATCGCAGATTTCGTCGCGGATCTCCGTGCCCCCACGCCCTCGGCGGCGATGGAACTGGCGATTCCGGAACGCCTCGAACTGGAAGCGTCGGTGCAGGAATGGCGCATGCGGCTTCAGCGCGGGATGCAGCAGCAGCTGCGCAGTTGCCACGACCACTTGATCCAAGCCAAGCGGCAGTTGAGCAGTCCGGAAACCGGAATCCGACAATTCCAGCAGCGGGTGGACGATCTGGATTTGCGGCTCCGGGAACGCTTGCGAGCAAGGCTGGACCGCACCCGTTTTGCTCTGGAGGAATCCGCCACTCGCCTGCGCCTGCTGCAACCGTCCCGACAATTCCCGGAATTGCGGAACCGCGTGATGGCGTTGCAGCAGCAACTTCCCAAGCTGGTGAAGCAACGCCTGCAAGCGCAACAGGCGCAGATCGAACAGCACACAGGTCGGCTTGATTCACTCAGTCCGCTCCGGACCTTGGGGCGCGGTTACGGCATGGCCACCACGACGGAGGGGAAAGTCATCAAATCCCGCACACAGGTGCAGCCCGGAGACGAACTTGCTCTGCGCCTGGTGGATGGCACTTTGCACACCACCGTGCAACGGGTGGAACCTTGTCCTTGAAGCTCGTCTCAGACCGCGCTGGCACCGCCATCCACGGGCAGGATTTGTCCCGTCACCCAGCGCGAATCCTCGCTCGCAAAAAACAGCGCAACATCCGCAACGTCCTCCGGGGTTCCTAGTCCCAACAAATGCCTATTCACCAGTGCTTCGGTGGGTCCGGAGTCGTTTCCTCCAGCCATAAGCGCCTTCACGCGTTCCGTCATGACCGCACCCGGTGCAATCGCGTTGACCCGGATTTTCTTGGGCGCGCACTGCAATGCCAGCGCACGGGTGAGGGTGACAATGCCTCCCTTGGCCGCAGTGTAAGCATCGGCCCCCGCAGTGCCGATCATGGAGCGGATGGATGCGGTGTTGATGATCGAACCACCCCCGCGTTGCTCCATGTGGGGGATCACAAATCGGCAACCCGCAAAGGGACCAAACAGGTTCAGGCCAATCGCACGGTCGAATTCCTCCAGCGGCATTTTCAGCAAGTGATCGTCAAGCGGCGTGGCTCCCCCTGCGTTGTTGTAAAGCACGTCCACGCCCCCCAGTGAGGCCACCAGCGACTCAATGGCCTCTTGCTGCACGGTAGCGTCACTGACATCGGCCTGAATGAACTCGGCCTGCCCGCCTTGTGTCCGAATTGCTTCGGCAACTTCGATACCCGCAGGGTTGAGGTCCAGCAATCCTACCACCGCGCCTTCCTTGGCAAAGCGCAGGGCGCTGGCCTTGCCGATGCCGGCGGCGGCTCCGGTGATGAGGACGATTTTTCCTTGCAGTCGGTTCATGCGGCTTCTCCACGGTTTTCGATTTTCGCAGGACCATCACCATCCGGCCTGACTCCGTAAAGCTCAAGCCCCGATTCTCCTGTTGATCGATGGTGCTGAAACTGGTGCGGGATTTCCGGGACAAGCACGGCGAGGTTTCGCTGGGAGGCTTCACTCCGACCGAGCGGGGCAATGCCCTCTACTACCACAAGCAGGCGTTGCGCTTTGGGCGCGGGTTCAACTCGTAAGTGCAACTCACCGTCTGGTGAAGAGAGGCAAGCTGCGTCAGCATCAGTGCCTTTCAAACCAGCAAGCATGAGAGGCACCGATGAGAGGCGACACGCAGCTCACCCAAGAAGAACGCTACCAGATTGAGGTCCTTTTGCGGGACATTCCCAAAGTGAGATTGCGGTCTTGCTGAAGCGCCACAAGTCCATGATCAGCCGAGAGGTTCGTCGTAACCATGGTCTTCGCGGCTACCGCCCGAAGCAGGCGCAGCGTTTGGCCCGGCCCGCCGCGAGGCCCGAGCCAAGCCGAGG
>CAJWCD010000009.1:0-43052 GCA_913020725.1 uncultured Pseudomonadota bacterium | reverse complement strand
CGGCCATCAGCGCGGTCATCTTCCTCGTCAGTGCCGACTACGATATGGCGACTTCATACATTCTTGGGCGGGTTGAGTTCGGCGATTACGGACTGGCCATCGCCTACTCGTCCGTGCTGATTCTCGTGATGCTCGGGGCAATTGCGCTGATCCAGTTCGCCGTCGGCAAACGGGAACTTGGACGGCGGGACTCTGAGCCACTAGCAATTTGAATTGAGATGGAAAACACAGAAGCCGCTGTTGAATTTTGGAACGTGACCAAGGCGTATGGAGAAGTGCAGGCCGTTCGCAACCTCAGCTTCAGCATTGAGCGTGGGAAGCTCGTGACCCTGCTGGGGCCGTCCGGATGCGGCAAGACCACCACCCTGCGGCTGATTGCCGGACTGGAGATGGTCACAGAGGGAAACATCTTCATCGGCGGCAAGGAGGTCACGCGGCTTTCGGCGTCGGATCGGGATGTGAGCATGGTGTTCCAGTCCTACGCGCTCTTTCCACACATGACCGTGATGCAGAATGTCTCGTATGGCCTGACAATGAGCCGGCTAACGAAGGCGCAAGTGAGCGAAAAAGCACTAGAGGGTTTGGAACTGGTTGGGTTGGCAGGGTTTGGAGGTCGGTTGCCCAGCGAACTTTCCGGAGGCCAGCAGCAGCGCGTTGCTGTGGCGCGGGCGCTAGTACTGGAACCGGAAGTGCTGCTCTTTGACGAACCGCTCTCGAATCTGGATGCCAAACTCCGGCGGCGGGTTCGTGAGGAAATCCGGGAATTGCAGCAAAAGCTCGAACTGACGACGATTTACGTCACCCACGATCAGGAGGAAGCCTTGGCAGTTTCGGATCGCATCATCGTGATGAACGAGGCCGTGATCGCACAGGAGGGGACACCTCGACAACTCTATGAGGAGCCAGACAGCCTCTTTGTGGCGGATTTCATTGGCGATGCAAACTTGGCCAAGGCCGAGCTTGTGCAGCTTGACGGCAAGGAAGCGGAGGTGAACATTGGCGGCTTCACGATGCGCCTGCCCCATCGCGGTTTGGCCAGCGGCGCAGTGAATGTCGCCATCCGACCTCAGGCGATTTATCTGGAAAGCTCAAACGACCAAGCAGGGATTCCAGGAACGATTCAGAAGGGGGTTTACTTGGGAAATCACGTCGAGTACACGATCGACTCCCCCGTTGGGGAATTGTTTA
Organism: uncultured Pseudomonadota bacterium; assembly: GCA_913020725.1. GTDB lineage: Bacteria > SAR324 > SAR324 > SAR324 > NAC60-12 > UBA8110. The sequence continues at coordinate 41,864 of CAJWCD010000009.1, read as the reverse complement.
TGATCGATCACCAAGTCGATCAACTGCAGCCCTCCGGAAGCAAAGTCACCATCAGCTTCCTCCGCCGAGGTGTGAGCCTCGTCCGTGCCGACTGAGTCGGCTTAGCACACTCGGTCAACCTCAACCCTCCAAGGAATCACGCCTCCAAGTGCTCCGGATGGCTTTCCTCCAAAAAAGAACGGATACGCGTGAGGGTGTTCTTAGCGTAGGTGCGGTCCGCCGCTGTACGGGGACGGAGCGTTGCGCCTTGCGTGACGTAGGCAACGAAGTCGGGTTCACCCTCATTCTCGTGGTCCGGATTTGGGACGAGGATGAGTTGTGAGGTTGGGCTGATGTGGCCGCGATAGACGATGTGCCCTTCGTCTCCGTCCTCCTGATGGAGTTCGGCGAGGCGGGTCAGCCCCGGTTTGTTGGGATTGAGCATGGGACAGCCTGAACTGGCCTTGCCGAAGCGTCCTGGCTCCAACAAGCGGTTTGCAAGCAGACCCGTCCCTGGGCCTCTTGGGGAATCCCCCATAAATCAGCAAGAATCAGGCCCCCGCCTGCTCCCTACTGCTTGACGATGCGACCTTCCAGCTTGGCGCGGATACCCCCGCTGGCGGCAATGTGGTCAATCACCGTGTTGGCCATCAGCGTGCCGCCACTGGTGTTGATCAGCACCTTGCCCTGTTTGAAGACCTTGTAACCATCACCACCACCTGCCATGTAGTCGTTGGTGGCGAGGGTGTACTTGCGCCCGTTGTCGAGCGGCTTTCCGCCCACCGTGACGCTGACGACTCGCTGTCCCGCTGGCGCCTTGGAGTTCCACGTGAACGCCATCCCGGAAACTTGCGGGAAGCGTCCTGCGCTTTCCTCCACTTGGCTGAGTCCGTTTTCTAGGGCCTCGCGGATTTGCTGGCCGCTGAGTTCCAGTTTAACCGTGACGTTGCCGAAAGGCAACTCCGTGAGGATGTCGCGGCGCGTGAGCATGGTCCCGGCGTTGTAGAGCTTGTTGCCCCGGATGCCGCCGCCGCTGGTGATGCACACGTCGGAGCCGGTGCTTTCGCGTATGGCGTCAGTGATCACATTGCCAATCACGGTTTCCTCGCTGCGCACGGACTTCCGGCGACTGTCAAGCTCCACATGGGTTTGACCGATGTCCACATCGAGTTCCTTGGAGAGGAAGTCCTCGTAGCCCTTCACGAGCTTGGCAATGGCCGGATCGCCTTCAACGCCCTTGGTGTCTATCATGCGCATGGCGGCTTCCCAACGGAAGCGCTGGCGTCCGCCCTTTTCGTAGGACTCCATCGTGATGTCCATGACAGCCACGTTCTCCGCGTCCTCTCCGGATTCCATCCAGACGCTGCGCTTGTTGTCCCAAGTGATCTTGTAATGGTCATGCCCGGAGAGTAGCACGTCCACCCCGGAGTCGTTGAGGACCTCCAAGTCCTCCAAGTAATCCAAGTGCGCGAGCGCGACCACCAGATTGGCCCCTTGGCTACGAAGCTGCTTGGCGAACTTCTTGGTGGTTTCCACACTGGGTAGGAACTCCATGTCTCCGGGGCTGGAGATCACCTTGGTGTTGGGCGTGACGATCCCCAGGATGCCCACCCGGAACGGCCCGACCGTGACCATCGCAGTGTTTGAGGTGCCGTCAATCGCAAGGCCGTCCTCGTCCAGCACGTTGCTGGTAATGATCGGGAAGTTGGCCTCCCAGATGCGCTCGTGCAGCACCTCGTTGCCAAAGTCCCACTCGTGGTTGCCCAGCACCATGTAGTCCAGTCCCATCGCATTGAAGATTTCCACCATCTGCTTGCCCTTGGTGAATCCGGAAAGCAGGCTGGGCGAGAAGGTGTCGCCCGCATGGACGAAGAGGACGTGTTCGCCCTTGGCCCGTTGCTGCTGGACCACGGTGGACAGCTTGGCCATGCCTCCGCGCCCTTTGCTGGAGTCCAACTCGTAGATGTCCCCGGTGAGGACGAAGGTGAGGGTCGCGGTTTCAGCCGCCACACTGAAGGCGAGCAGGAGACCACTCAGGGCTGCCGCAAAGATTTTCAGGGTTCTCATGCGATTTCCGGATGAAAGAATTCAAGTGAAACGCTTGAGCCGGAGGGGGAGTCCGTGGGACAGCCCAAGCAAGAATTACCAAAACAAGATAGTCTCTCAGGAGCAAATGTCAAAAGAAAAGGAACAGGCCGTTCAAAAGCAAAAGCTCATCAGAGTCAGGTCAGGGTTCAGAGAACAGCCCAAACCCAACATGGGTGAGCAGGAAGGCGATCAGGAAATAGGCCACGGCCTTGAGCAGGAAGGGCCACACGGACGGACGTGCCGCCCCGCAGTTGGGGCAGCGGGTGCGGTACCACGAAAAAAGCCCCCCGCATTCGGAACAGGCAGACATTTTCAGTCCACCAGCTTAATCTCTGCCTTGCGCTCCTTGTTGAGTTGATTGACGATTTCGCAGCTCACAACAGCCAACTCAATGCAGTTGAGGATGTGCTCCTCCAGCAGCAGGTGATAAGTTTCCGGATCCGAAGGCCGGGCGCCCGGACGCCGCATTGTGAGTCCGTACTTCTCTGCGAACGGTTGGATTTGTGTCTCCATCCGGCTTGCTTGCGCTTCGGCTTTTTGTAGGGCCGCTTGGGCTTGGATCCGTTCCTTGGCCAGTCGTGCGGTTTCCATCAATCCAATGAAACTGCGGCGCTGGTCTGGGTTCATGGCTTTTTTCCAGATGTTTCCCAAGCCGAAACTGTGGGCGGCATCGCCAAGTCGGTCCTTGAACGACTGTCGGCTCCGGAAGGTTTCAAAGAGATCGAACTTGAGGAGCATCCCCTCGTCTGCGGCGTTGATCGGCTTGGTGAGTTCCTTGATCTTGTCCTCGACCCGCTGGATGTTGGTGAGTACCCGAACCCGAGCCTTACGGGCGGCTTGGTACGGACCCTCATCCGTCTTCTCGCTGGCTTCCAGCGCGGCCAACTTGACCTCGGCCTCCTGAAGTTTCACCCGTGCCTTCTCTAGTTCCCGCTCGGCCTCCTGCACCTGTTTGGCAATTTGCTCCGGATCCTTTTTGACGGTGCGCTCATCCTTGCGGCTGAGGACCGCACTTTTGCGAATCGCAAGCCGCAGTAGGAACGAGTCCTCAACATAGCTCCAGTTGTTGAAGAGGACAATGTCAATGGTTTCAAAATCAGGACTGGAGAAGATGAAATCTGCCACCGATCCTGTGCCTTTCTCCCCCTCGGCACGGGTGTTCTTGAATTCCGTGTACTTGGATCCAAGGTCGGCGGAGGACATCTCGGAGAGGAATTTCTTGGAGTAGCCGATTTTGGCCATGCCTTCGACCGTCCGGGTGTCGAGGCTGTCCACGATCATCACCCGCACGAGTCCGCGCATGATGTTATCGAGCATGGCGACTCCAGTGAGCCGCTCGATGGCGGTGCTGAAGAGGTAGTGCAGCCCTTGGTGGTAAGCGACTTCCACCTCCCCCAAGTCACGCTCCAGCCGGACGTGGAGCGTCTTGAACTCCTTGACGGTGTTGAGGATTTTGCGGTGGGTGCTGTCCAGTGCCGAGAGTTTGAGAAATTCCGGTCTGCGTTCGTTTTTTTCGACAGCTTGTGAGAGTTCCTGAAAATGCTGGACGAGGGCGGTGAGCTGCTTGTTGTCCGTTGCTGAAATGCGATCCGGCGGAACCTGGACACCTCCGGGAGTGCGGTAGAGGAGCTTGCCGGCATCGGTTGCCTTGAGCTTGCCTTCAGGTAGGTGCCACGGAAAGCGGATCACCCACTGAAAGGTGTTGCGCCGTGCCTCTGGAAGCGTGAGCGTCGAAAACTCCGCTTGGCCCTTGTGCCGGACCAGTCGATTTTTCAGGGAGAGTTGGAAGCGCTGGTAGAGCGTGTCCGGCATCATCACAAGGATTTTGCCGTTCTTGGGTCGCTCGGCTGGAGTAGGTTCCGGAGGTGCTGCCATCGTGTCTGTTTATTCGAGGAAGAAACTGGTCATTTTCTCCCGGTCAATCAACTCGCGGTCGTCGTAGGTGTTCTTGACCGTGTTTTTCGTGACCACATACGCCTTGTACTCATCGCTACCCTGCGCCAGCCTCCCGTCCTTGTTGTAGTTGTCCGTGAAGCGCATGATCTGCCCGGCATCCTTGAGTTCCTTGAAGTAGATCGCAATCTGGAACAACAACAGGGCCACATGCAAACTGGGAACCCCGTCGAGGTGTTCGAAGATTGCGTTGGCGATTTTCTGGGCAGCACGCAGTTCGGACTCAGCCTTGTCCTGCTGGTTTTCTTCCATATAGGACTCTGCCTGCACCATGTGGATGGAGGTGGTCTCACGCAGCAGGGCATACTTCTTTTCTGGGTCCGTGGCACTTTCCACCAGCTTGGTCAAGGTGGCAACGCCCATGTCGTTGGCGAGGATCGCCATGCCGATAGGACGGTTTTCCGACAGGCAGGACTCCTTTTCGGGTTGGAGTTCTTGTAACAGCGGCTGAATCTTCTGGTCCCAGCCGGACTTGAAACGCTCAATGTCGAACGGAGGTTGGTCGTCGAAGTTGACATGAAAATGCCCGTAATCCTTGGACGCGAAGCCACAGCCGGGACAGACTTTGACATCCAGCAGGTTGAAGTTGCAGAAATCAAGATTCCCTGCGGATTTGAGGTAGGTGATCACTCCGAAGATGTTGGGCTTGGCGACCATGCTGCGGATGCGCAGTCGGTAGAAGGGGATTTTCTCGGTGCCGCACACAAAGCACTTCACATAGCGCCCGTGCAGGGAGTTCAGGCGAGGGTGCAGCGTAGCGCCTTCCTTGGGTGCGTATTTTTCCGGCTCAAGGATTTGGGGAATGCCGTGGATTTCTGCGATGGGTTGCTCATAAGTCGCAGAGATGAGGTAGGTTTCGGCCTCAATCTTCTCAACGTGCTGCCGGGCTATGCGGCACCGCACCGGATCCCAGAGCGAACCGTCAGACTTGCCAACGTGGAGAATGATCCGGCCATTGGGAATGACGGCTTTGTGCAAGCGGAAAGAGAAGTGCCTGCCCATCATATTCAGCAGAGTGATCTTATAGCGTCCTCCGCCTTCGATATCGACCACTCCACGGGGTAGGTTCTTTTCCAGTTCCTGCCGTGCGGTTTTCCAAAGCCGTTCCAGAATCGTGGTGGTGAAGCCCAGTAACTTGCCGACTTGGCTGAAAAACAACACCTCGGATTCCGTGAGCTTGTGGTCAACCACCATGATTTCCGCGAGAAACTTCAGCATCGTGAAGGCTACCTTGGACTCGATCTTGGAAACTCCGAGGGGGGGAATCTGTTTTTGCTTGATGATCGACATGATCGTGGCAACGTCCTCCCGACGGGTGAGGAAACCGATTGCGGCTTTGACAAACTCCACCTCTGTGTTGTCCACTCGGCCATCGGCCACCACCATGCCAGCAATGGCTTTGGCGAACCAGAGTTTTACTTCATCGCTGAGAAAGGAGACGTCTGGGACTTGCTGCATCGTGCGGTACTGTGTGTGTCGTGTCAGAATCCGAAATTCAAGCCGAAGCCGTAGCTGGTCGAACCCACCCGTGCGGCGGAGCTTCCTGATCCGGAATGGCCGTCGAGGACGAGAACCCCGCCTTCAAGCCAGAGAAATTCCGTCGTTTTTACACCCGCCCGCATTTCTGTGACCAGCACGGAGGTGGCCTTGAGGTCCGTGCTCGCGGGCGGGTTACGGTCGTGGTCACTGCTGCCAAAGCCACCACCAACGGTGAAATGCCAGTCACTGCTGGTGTCAAAGCGGTATTTGCCGAGCAAGGCGAGAGTCGTGGTTGCGTGGTTTAAACTCGCGTTGCTGAGGTCCGGATACTTTTGGGAGGCGTACATGCTCTTGAACCCGAAGGCATCCCACGGCCAGTATTCCCCCCAAAACGAGTACTGGGAGCCGAACACCGCACGGTTCGCGGAATAGTGCGGGGTGCTGAGTACCATGAAGTCGAGGCCCACATGAAGGCTGGGGTAGCGTCGGCCCACACCTTCAAACACGGAACCCGCAGGTTCGGTTGCAGCACTGGCGTTTTGTGCATGGGCTTTCTGAAACATTGGCCCTCCCAGCAGGGCAAGTGTACTCAAGCTGATGAGCGCTGCCCAAGCACCTGCTCGGAGTTGCAGGCGACTGGGGAGGAATTTAACTTTGGTAATGAGTGTGATTCTCATGGCTTGTGGAACTCAGTAATTTTCTTTTACGGTGACATTTCCCAACCGATGCTGCAAACCGGAAACGCCTTACTGAGGAACGGTGGACAGGTCATGTGGCCCACTCCGGAGGTCGTTTTTCAAAGAAGGCAGAGACGCCCTCGCGGGTGCTGTCCGTCTCCCAAGTTTCGGACAAGCACTTGACCGTGTATTCCCGCACGGTTTCCGGAGCTTGGTTTTCCACTGTGCAGATTAACTGCTTCGTGGTGCGCACAGCTTCCGGAGCGCATTTCACGAGCAGTTTCAGTTCCCGTGAGATCGCTTGATCGAGCGCTTCGAGATCGGCGGCAATGTCGGAGATCAGCCCCAGTGCTTGGGCTTCGTAGGCGTTAAAACGCTTGGCGTGCAGCATCACCCGGCGGGAGTTAGCCCCTCCGAGTTTCCCGACCACAAAGGGAGAAATGGTTGCAGGGATCAGACCGAGCCGCACTTCTGTGAGCGCGAACTGAGCCGTTTCCACGGCAACCGCCAAATCGCAGCAGGCAATGAGTCCAAGGCCACCTCCGTAAGCTGCGCCGTTGATACGGGCGAGGGTGAGGGCGGGGAAATCGTTGAGAGCCGCCAGCATTTCCGCGAGTTCCCGGGCTTCGGCCCTGCGTTGTTCGGCAGGCTGTTGGGCACTACCCTGCATCCAGCGCAAATCCCCTCCTGCGCAAAAGCTGGGACCGTTGCCACCAGAGAGTACCAAACCACGCAGCGATGCCTTGCTGGAAAGCTCATCGAAAGCATTCCGCAACTCTCGAATCATCTCCAGATTCATAGCGTTGTGCTGCTCCGGACGCTGGAGCGTGAGGGTGAAAATTCCTGCGCCGGAATCCTCGACAAGCAAGGTGTTCCAGTCCATCACTCTCCCTGTGGTTGGAGAGGGGCAGGCGCAATTACCCAACCGTCGGCATCGGTGCAGATCCAAGCTCCCGGACGGATGGTAACACCGAGAAACTGCACGGGGCGATCCCGGTAGCCCCAGCCTTCTTTTGCACTGCGTCGTGGGGTGGTGCCGAGGGCAAGGACGCCAAGCGGCATCGTGGCAAGCTCTGTGGAATCGCGGACCGAGCCGTTGATGATGATTCCAGACCAGCCGTGATCCAGCGCTTTTTGCGCGAGCAAATCCCCCAGCAACACCGTGCGTAGCGAACCGCCGCCGTCAACGACCAGAATGCCGCCGTCGCTGGATTCGGCAACTGCGTTGCGAACGAGCTGGTTCTCCTCGTAGAGTTTGAGCGTGGTCACTTTTCCGCAGAAGTTGCGATTGCCGCCAAAGTGCTGGAGTCCGGAACTGGCGACCTGAAGTTGCTCGCTGAACGGCTCCCAAAGATCGGTGGTTTTGATCATGATGTCTTGTTGAAGTTAATGATTGCCTGCGATGGTAGAGCGTGGATTGGGGGGAACAGTCAATCGCAGGTGCCGTGTCACGGTACATTTTACACAAATCTTCTACACTGTGTGTCTTTCCATACTGTTTTCAGGGGGACGGCTCATCCTCAACTCAATCCGAAGACAAAAACATGTCTGTGTCCATTGAAGTCACTGGCCTCTCCTAGTCCGGATTCGCTGTCATCCTCACCCCAGAAGCCCTCGAATTCGTTGCGGACCTCAACTGCGAATTCAATCCCCGTCACAAGGAACTACAGGGACGGCGTCACCAGTTCCACGATGAAATTCAGTCCGGAAAACGCCCGACCTGCTTGGAAGAAACCCGTGCAGTCCGCGTCGGCGACTGGCAGATTGCCCCGCTTCCGGACGACCTTCAGGACCGCCGTAGCGAGATCACGGGTCCAGTGGATCGTAAGATGATGATCAACGCGCTCAATTCCGGTGCCTGCGTTTTCATGGCGGATTTGGAGGACTCAAACACTCCGCACTGGCACAACCAGATTCAGCGGCAGATCAACCTGCGGGACGCCTACGACCGCAGCATCTCCTTCACCAATCCGGAAGGCAAGCACTATGCCCTCAAGGACGGGCGGCTGGCCGTGATGTTGATTCGGCCTCGTGGCTTGCACATGGAGGAAAAGCACCTGCTTGTGGAGGGCGAATCCTCCTCTGGTTCGCCTATCTGGATATGGGCCTGTACCTCTTCCACAATACCCAGCGTGCACTTGACGCGGGAACGGAGCCGTACTTCTACCTGCCGAAAATCGAAGGTCACTTGGAGGCTCGGTGGTTCAATGAGGTCTTCACTTGGTCGGAGCAACGGCTCGGCATCCCACACGGCTCCATCAAGGCGACCGTGCTGATCGAAACCATACTGGCGGCGTTTGAGATGGAGGAGATCATCCACGAGTTGCGTGACCACATGGCCGGACTCAACGCGGGCCGCTGGGACTACATGTTCAGCGCGATCAAGAAGTTCCACCACGATCCCGATTTCCTTTGGCCGGATCGTTCGCAGGTGACGATGACCGTGCCGATGATGCGGGCGTATACGGAGTTGATGGTGCGCACCTGCCACAAGCGCGGTGCCCATGCGATTGGTGGCATGACAGCGTTCATCCCCAGCCGCAAGGATGCGGAAGTCAACAGTAGCAAGGTCACTACCGACATGATCCGCACCATGATTCCGGAAGAGTTGGAAGTGATCCGCAAAGAACACGGAGCCGCCTACCACGAGGAGAGTACGCTTCAGGCCACCAAGCTGTTCGAGTCGCTGGTCACCTCCGACACGTTTGAGGAATTCCTGACCACGCAAGCCTACGACTTGATCAAGTGAACGGGCTGAAGTGGCGTTGAGGGAGAGGCTGTAGCCTTGCGATAGGGATGACCCTCCTCGGCTTCGGCAAACCCAGTGGCGATGGCTTGCTGCTCGCGAGCGTTGAACTCGGAGATCGCATTGCGGAACGCGGGATCGCCGATCCAGTGGGCGCTGTAGGTGAGCGACGGCAGGAAACCACGTTGGAGCTTGTGCGGCCCTTGCGCTCCAGCTTCAAAAAGCTCGATGCCGTTTTGGATCGCGTACTCGATGGTCTGGTAGTAGCACAGCTCAAAGTGGAGGCTGCGGAATTCCTGTGTGCAGCCCCAGTAACGTCCGTACAGCCGCTTGCCCTTGTGGAAATTGAGGGTGCCGGCCACGCATTCCCCGTCCTGCATTGCCAACACGAGCAGCACCTGCGAGGCCATGCGCTCAAACACCTTGTGGAAGAATCCACGGGTGAGGTAGGCGTTCGACCACTTGTGGTGAATGGTGGTTCGGTAGAAACGATAGAACAGGTCGGCGTGCCACCCTTGCAGAGTGTCGCCGCTGATCCATGAAATTTCCAGCCCTTGCTCCCGGACCTGCCTCCGCTCCCGGAGAATCTCCTTGCGCCGCCGCCCTTTCAGAGCCTCCAGAAACTCGGCAAAGTCGGCATAGCCCGGATTGCTCCAGTGGAACTGGTAGCTGTGCCGGATGATGAATCCGGCATCTTTGAAAGCCGGAACTTCGGATTCTGGAATGAAGAGAAAGTGGAGGGAACTGCTGAAGGACGAGTCCAGCAGTGTGCGCACTTCCTCAAGCAGACGGGCTTGCACTTGAACTTCCGGAGCCTTCGGATGCACCAAGAGCCGAGGCCCGGTCGCCGGGGTGTAGGGAATCGCGCAGGTGAGCTTGGGGTAGTAGGGGAGTCCGTGGCGCTGGTAGGCGTTCGCCCACTCCCAGTCGAAGATGTACTCTCCGTAACTGTCCGTCTTCAGGTAAAGCGGAACAGCACCGACAAGCTGGCCTTTGTCATGGAGCAGCAGATGTTGCGGGAGCCAGCCGGTGTTTGCACCAACACAACGGGTTTCCTCCAGAGTGCGGAGGAAGTCGTGTTCCAGAAAGGGGAAATTCGCCCCGATAAGAGCATTCCAGGCATCGGGGCTGACCTGATCAAGCCCGTCAATGATGCGGGCATCCATCCGCTACTCAGGAGTACTGGGCGCGTAGCCCTGAGGCTTCCTCAATCATGGCGTTGCGGCGCTTGTTGAGTTTCATCTGCTCGGTGGCCCATTCCAGCACCTGACGGGCATAATCCCGGTTGAAGCCCAACTTGCCGCCCACTTTTTTGAACATCTCGGCCTCGCTCTTCGTGACCCTGCCGTCCATGACGATGATGGAAGAGAGGAAGAAAAAGGCGACCGCGCAAATGTTACGTTCGTCTTTCAAGTCCACGATTTCAATCGTCTCCTTGGTCTTGACCTTTTCCATCAGGGCGGCGGCTTCTTCCTTGGTTTCCAGCAATTCAAGGGCATCGCGCAGCGCAGGCATCTCTGCTTTGCCAATGGCACCATCGGCAACAAGCATGGCGGTCATGGTGTTGCCCAACCACTTGCGGGTGTCTCCGCTGAGTTGCTGGATGAACGCATCTTCAAGTCTGAGTCGGAACATGGACCTCCGTGGAAAGGGTTCGGGCTGCTCCCGGACGAGGGCTCAGTTGCCCCCGACCAAGGATTGCAAGAGCACCAGCAGCAGGACGAAGACTGCGCCGGCGACAAAAAAGAGGTGAAGGTAATAATACGCAGGCTTCGTCGCCTTCAGGTCTCGAAGCACTTTCAAGTAATGCGATAAAATGGTGGTCACGCTCAAGCTATTTCTTTATTCGATTCCTGCGGGGCAGAGACATTCCGCTCCTTTCGCTTCTCGAAAAGGAAGGCGTGGCAGGGCCAACAGTCAATGCCAGATGACCTCATAACAATTTAGCGTATCGTTCCGGTGAACTCAACATCCGACAAGATCGAGCAGCAAAACTGTTGTGGACTTGCCTCTTGGAGGAGGGTTCTGCGAAATAAGAGGATGATAAAGATAAAGCCCATGAGGATTCGGATCGGACTGGTTTTGCTGATGGTTGTGAGCCTAGCTTCTGGAAGCTTTGGGCAGGATCGCACCGAGAGCCTGCGGGTGGCGGTGGAACTGATAATCCGCACCCTCGACCCGGCCCGTGCAAGCGGGCCACTGTCGCGAGAAATTATCGGCAACACCTATGATCGGTTGGTCGAGTACGATCCGGGCACCCCCGGAAGCCACTACGGCTTGCTGGCGGAGTCTTGGACGGTCAGCCCCGATCAGCAGACCTTCACATTCACGCTACGCACCGATCCCAAGTTTGTTTCCGGAGCCGCTGTCACCGCACACGATGCCGCCTTTTCCCTGCATCGCATGATCCAGATGCGCAAGTTTTCGCCCGTGCCTTTCCGGTTTTTGGGGTGGACCGCGAAAACGGCGAAAGCCCTGATTCAAGCTCAGGATGCCCGGACTTTAGTGCTGAAGACGACGATGCCGATGGCGCCGACTTTTTTGCTGAACACCTTGACGATGCCGATGGCCTCTGTGGTCCAGCGTGACCTCGTCCTCAAGCACGAGCAGCAGGGGGACTTGGGGGCAAAGTGGCTGGCCCAACACCATGCCGGATCAGGTCCGTTTGCTTGGAAAACGTGGAATTCTAAGCGTTTTTTACTCACGCGCAACCCCGCTTACTGGAATGGGATGTCGATGATCGGAGGCGTGGAGTTTGTGCAATTTCCGGAATCCGCGTCACGGCTGAAAGCCCTACAGCAAGGTGAGGTGCAGATCGCTCGTGGGTTGGCGGTGGAGGAAGTGTCCAGCTTGGCAAAAACGAGATTGGTGAAACAAACGGTGCCGCGGGGTGCAGTTTACTATTTGGCACTCAATCTGGAGAACCCGCACCTGCGGAAGAACAAGGTTCGGCAAGCCCTGCGGCGGCTGGTGGATTATCAGGGTTTACAGGAACACCTTGAGGGGCAAGTTCGGATGCATCCGGGCTTTGTGCCGTCCGGATTGCTGGGTGCCTTGCAGCAGAATGGCTTTGGGCGGGATGTGGCTCGTGCCCGTCAACTGCTGGCCGATGCGAAACTACGGAACGGGTTTTCCGTGCGCTTGGACGCCGACCGCGACTTTCCCTTTCAGACGATGGCCCGCTCGATCAAGGCGGCGTTTGCGCAGGCGAAGGTTGCGGTGAAGCTGGTGTTGGACTCCGGGAGAAACACGCTCATACGCTACAAGACTCGGCAGCACGATCTCTACCTCGGTGTGTGGTATCCGGACTATCCGGACCCTCACAATAACGCCATCGCTTTTGGCTACAACCCCGCCAGCGACTCACAGCCGCGTTCGCTTCCCTACCGCAACAACTGGGCGACTCCGGAAGCGTGGTCGCAGCGTGTGCTGGAGGGTATTCGCCTTGCGGACGTGGTGCAGCGCCAGCAGCATTACGAAGAGCTCCAGCGCGAACACCAAGTCATCTCGTCCTTCATTGTTCTTTTCGAGAATACCGAAACGCTTGCGTATTCCCCGGAGGTTGCGGGACTGGTCTTTGGCTCGCGCCCCGAACACACACTCTACCAGTTTGTCTACCGTCCCTAAAAGTGCCGGGTTTGGTTGAAGGTGCGGACGGCGTTGGCGATGCCGTGCAATGTGAGGGGTTCCATCGGCATGACCTCCTGAATGAACGGGGCCACGGTGCGGGACCAGTAGGGGGCGGGAGTGGGGTTGAGCCACATCATGTAGGGAAAGTGATCCCGGAGCGTTTGCAGGTTGCGAACGCTGGGAGTGGCGGATTCCTCGCGGTACTCGATGGAGCCAAAGGGGGCCAACAACTCGTGAGCGCCCATGTAGGCATCCCCCACGAAGAAGACGCGGTAATCCGGGCTGTGTTCGAGCAGCTTGCGCAGGGCAGTCGGTTTGCGGCGCATTTCGTCCTCATACACCTGATCGTAGATCGCGTTGTGGAAGTAGTAGGATTTGAGGTCATGGGGGAAGCGCCGCTTGATCTTGCCGAAGAGCGACTGCACTTTGCGGGCGTGGGTCCACATAGAGTTGCCACCGTTGTCCAGCAGCAGGATCACGCGGGTGCGGTCAAGCTGCTCCCGGAGAAAGTGGGGCACGACGATTCCGGCATTGCGTCCGGTGTTCTCCACCGTCCGGTTGATGTCAAGGCGGCGGTCGTCGGAGGAGTCGTGCAAATCTTGCAGAGCTTGCAGTGCGGCATCGAGGTGATCATCGTTGAGGGGCGCGTCCAGATCAACCGGATAAAACTCAGGATCGCCCAAGACCTTGCGGGCCGAACCTGCGTGTCCGGCACCGCCGACGCGGATGCCCCCAATGCCTTGTCCAGAATGGCCGTAGGGTGAATGCCCGTGGCTACCGATCCAGTGCCCGCCACCACTGTGGGGTGCCTTTTGCTGTTCGGCCACCCGCTTCATGCGGTCGAGCAGTTCATCCATTGAAATTCCTGAGTAGTCCACCAGCTTGTCGGAGCGGTTCGGCGGGCCGCCGCCGGAGCCTGTGGCAGAGTCCGCAAGGTTAGGGTTGTCCTTGTCCAAATGCTCGCGAGCGTCCAGTTCTTTGATGATGTTTTTCGGAAGATCGGAGGCCATCACTTCGTTGAGGAAGCGGTCCACCAGTGCTTCCCAGTCTACGGCATCCCCGGCTTTATCGGTGTCGAGTTGCTGGGCAAGCCAGTGTTCAAACGCCGGAGAGTTCCGCACGGCTTCGTTGAGAGTGCGGTGGGCTTTGACATCAATTCCGAGGAAGTGTTCCCAAAACGCGAGGGTGTAGGGTGCGAAATCCCGCTTGGACTTGCAGACGAGCAGCCGGGAGACATCGTGCAGCGAGCCAAGGTTGCTCACCAAGCCCAACTCAAAGGTGCGGTAGAGGTCGAGCAGTACCCGGACATCGGCATCGAGTCCGAAGCGTTTGAGGGTGTGCGGAAAGCTGCTGAGCATCAGATCTCGTTGGCCAGTCCATAACGGCGCATGAGTTCCCGGATTTTCTGGAGCCGGGGCTTGTAGCGCCCATCGCGCTCGGCGGCGGCGTGCATGGCCTTGTGGGCCACCCGGATCATCTGCTGTAGGGCTTCGTGAGTGATCATCAGCAGCGGACGATGCACATGGACGAACTGCACGAGGTCCATGTACTCGCCCATTGCGGAGAGGTCCTGATCCTTGGGTTGGTCGATCTTGATGAGTTGCAAACCCTTGCGGAATGCGTTGAACGCCTGTCGGAAGGTCGGAGGGATTCCAGGCCGGGCGGTGGGGTCCCCGTGTTCGTAACGCAGGATGTAGAGCCGGGTGGCCTCCAGCCGGATGCGTGCCTCCATCAGGTAGGACTGCGCGGAGTGCGGCTCGGTCTCTTGCATCCGGGAGGCGACCATCAGTCCAAGCGAGTGCAGGGACGGAACCTCGCGGATGAACTCCAGAGTGGCCGCAACCTTGCGGGTCAGCAGAGCCTCCTTGTCAGGAACTACACGGTTGGCTTCGACATTCCCAAGAAACCCGCCCTCGAAAATGCGAGGATCTTGGCGGTTGAGGTCCGAGAGGTCGAGCGGGATAGTGAAGCCGGCCTTGAGCCGCTTCATGAGGTTGCCGCCCTGCCGGACCATGCGGTTGGCACAGCGCATCTCCTGCCCGATCACCTGATGTTCCGGATCAAGCTCATCTTCGTCCGAACCGTCCACGAGGTCTTTGATGGAAAGTCGGTCAATGTTGACCCGACCCAACTGCTTGGAGCGCAGTGCTACGATCTTGTGCTTGCCAAAGTGGATCAGGCGGTTGAGATAGCGCTGATAGGCTTGCACGGCAAACTGGAGGTTCCGGGGAGTGACGTGCCCGATGTAAATCGGGAGCGAGGCCTGGATGAGCAAGTCCCGGTAGACGTTGAAGTTCGCCTTCTTCCGCGAGGCTAGGGCGGCATGGATCAACTGAATCCGAGGGGTCAGCACTGCTGGATCAGATTCCAAGGCGTCGATCCAGCCCTTGGCTTGCCGTTCTTCCAGCAAGGGGAGCAGCACCCGGCCCGTTAGCTGCCCGGCGTGTTCCAAGTTCTCTTCTTCGTCTGCGCTGAAGAGAAACCCTCTCAGCTTATCAACAATGGACTGTTTGTGGATGCGGCGCACCTCCTCCGTGAGTCCCACAAGGTGCTGCTGAATTTTTCCGAAATTGATGTGCGTCAAGCCTCGGGAGGCTGGTTTTTTTGCATCGTCCGTTTCAACGGAGTCCACGTCATCAACACGAGCCATGCCAATCACTAACGGGAGGAGTTTTGCAAGTAAACATGAACCACATGGGGAGCGAATTCCACCATGGGTTCTGGAAGTGGTGAAAACTGCATGAATTCAACCTGTTCAAGTGCCAACTGGTCAAAATCCTCCAGTCCGCTGGATTCAAGCAGCCGTTGATTGAGCAATTCACCCTTTGCGCCAATTTCGAGTTCGACCAGAACTTTCATGCCCGTCTGGTAAACTTGCAGAGCGTAACTCACGTCTTGGAGCATAGTCATCAGGTGCTGGTTGTACTCTGCAGCCGCCACGTCATAGGGGTCCGGAGCGGGGTGCTCAAACAGCTTTTCGAACGTTTCTGTGTCGGCTTCCGGACGGAGTTTCTCTGCGTACTCGTCTTGAGAAACTTCCTCATCAAGGGGCAGTTCGGTGGTTCCCTGCTCCAACTCTTCCAGCAATTCCTTTGTTAGATCACGGGTCGGAGATTCTGGATGAGTGTCCTCCACTGTTTCCGATGTAGGAGTGTCCGCTTCATCCGGAAGTGGCTGTTCCTCGGCCAAGGTTTCTCGTGGTGTGGCAACAGGCTCCTCCGCAGTGGGTTTTCCTGGAGCGGGCGGTTTGGGTTCTGCGGGCGGGGTTTCCGGTTCCGCAACGGTTGGGATTTCCAGCGGTGTGCCCCAGACTTTGTTGAAGAGCGGGACGAGCCGAGTGAGCAGTTCCGGGGTTGTGCAAGCCACACACATTTCCGTTGCCAGCGCGGTGGCAATCATCGGTTCGTCCATACGCACGCGCTTGAGCCGGAGTTGTGTGGTTTGTTGCTCAGTGACGATTTGCAGCAACAACAGGTCCGAAGCCTCGTAGAGCAGATGGAGTGTGTAGAAATGCTCCCGGAAGACACGATCACAGTGTGCGGAAGTACAATCATCCGGATCCGCCGAGGAAAAACCCTCCATTTCCAGCGGACGCAGCAACCTTGGGGACAGCAGGTCTGCATCGCCAATGGCGATTTCCTGAAGGCGGTTGCCCAACAGGGTCACGAGCGTCCGGGGTACCTCGCCAACAGGTTTGGAGGTGCTGACCAAAACACGCCCCGCTAGGGCGTGAGTACTCGCGCACACGAGCAGAATCGCGCACAGCAGACGCAGGTGGTGTGCTTTGGGGATTCGGATCGACAAGGGCACGATCAATTTCAGTAGTGGGGAAAGAAGGGGTTGAAATGACAGACGTCTTCCCATATCATGTTGCTTGCATGTGTGATCAAGCAGGCCAAGGCCCGTTGATCGTCTTACGCACTTCCAAAGGAGTTGTTCCATGACTGTGTTATCTCTCAAGCTCACCCTGCTCATCATCGGCCTTGTGGTTGTGCTGCCCTTCGTACTGGGTTGGCTTTACTACATATTCGACCCGCACGGCAAGAAAACCCCTTCCGCTTAGTCCACTACGCCAGCACCCGCTCTTCTCCAAAGCCACAATGCTGCTGCTGCGGAGAGGATGAGATTCGAGAAGAGTAGAGGGTAGTGTTGTGTGAAACTCGTGAGCCGCACAAGTGGCATCACGAGAAACACATCAACCCCCAGATTCCACAGAATCCAGTACACCAAGATCATGAAGCGAACGCGCTCAGCGTTCCGACTCAAGAGCTCGTCTGTGGAGGTTTGCCCCGCCTCGTCTGCGGGGGATATGGGTTGAGGTTCGGTTGTGGTCATCATGTTTTTGTCCGGAGATCGTCAATCAGGAAAAGCACCAGTTGTTTGGGACCATGCACCCCGTACACCAGCGTTTGCTCGATGTCGGCGGTTTTTGATGGCCCGGAGATGAGCAGCGCGTTGGTCGGCATTGCCTGGGACCAGCATTCGCGGGTCATGGCTTCCAAAAAAGTATTGTGGATCGTCGAGGCGTACAGCACCGCGAGATGCAGCGGCGGCACCAACGAGAGCAAGCGCGGCTCCTGTGGCGTCGGCCAAACGACCAGAGTTCCGGTTTCGGCAATGCCGCTGCGCACAGAGGTGATTCCTGCCTCAATTCCGAAGAGCAAATCCTTGGACTGCTCAAGCGGTTCGGCGTAGGGCACTAGTTCCGGAATCATTTGGGGCGTGCGTTTTTTCAAAGACCCTAGCTTGGCCTCCAGTTTTGATCCGGAACCAACCAGCAACCGTTGGATTCCCTGATCGGCAACCACCCCACGGAAGACTTTCCCAAAGCTCCGCTCGGTGCATTCGACCACCTCGGCATGAACGGCTGTCAGCAATTCCTGCACCCTCCGGGCTCGCTCTCGCGGCTCCCACTGTTTAGACTCGATCACCCCGTAATTCAGCCGCTCCGGAGCCTCGCGCACGGTCCGCCGCTTGAGGCGCTGGAGAATGTTGCTGCGCGTGAGGGTTTCGTAGGGCGTGGGTTCGGTGGTGTCAGGCATCCGGAATCCCTGCGTCTTGGGTGAGTTCGTGGAGCGATTTGGGGGCAAAGCTCGGCTTGCTGCGCACAGAGGTCCACGCCTTCAGAATGGGAGCGTTGGCAGGCACGGCATTGCCCATGCGGGTGATCGCCTTGGCCTTGAGTCGATAGAGCCCGGGGTGGCTGAAAATCTGTGCCCAGCCTTTCCAAAGCCACAGCTCCGTCCGTGCTTTCAACCCCTTTGCAGAAGTCGCTGATTCCCGGAGCCCTGCGGCAGATTTCTGCTCACGCAGTTTGAGGAGAATGTTGGTGATCGGAATCTTGACGGGGCAGACCTCGACACACGCGCCGCAGAGGCTGGATGCGGAGGCAAGGTGTCCCGCTTGCTGCAAGCCTTTCATCTGTGGGGCGAGGATTTTGCCGATGGGTCCGGGATAAACGGAGCGGTAAGCGTGTCCGCCAATGCGGGCGTAAACCGGACAGTGGTTCAGGCACGCGCCGCAGCGGATGCACATCAGCGTGTCTTGCAGCAGGTCGTCCTGGTACATCTGCGAACGCCCATTGTCCAGCAGCACCAAATGCACCTCTTGTGGCCCGTCCAACTCACCTGCCTTGCGGTTAGAGGTGATCATGTTGAAGTAGGTCGTGATTGGCTGACCGGTCGCTGAGCGTGTCAGCAGACTCAGCAGCGGCGGCACCTCCTCCAACCGTTCCACGACTTTCTCAATGCCCATCAGCGCGATATGCACCGGCGGCAGCGTGGTGCAGAAACGCCCGTTACCCTCGTTCTCCACCAAGCAGAGCGTGCCCGTTTCGGCGACCGCGAAGTTGACTCCGGAAATGCCGAGGTGCGCGTCGTGAAACTTGCGGCGCAGCACCTCGCGGGCGAGAGCGGTCATCTCATCCGCGCTTTCCGTGCGTTCCGGACTCACACCTTTCTCCTGAAACAAATCTGAAATCTGCCCCTTGTTGAGGTGGATCGCGGGCATGATGATGTGCGAAGGCAGCTCCTGATTGAGCTGCACGATGTACTCGCCAAGGTCGGATTCCAAGCACTCGATGCCGTGGGCCTCCAAGAAGTGGTTCAACTCCATCTCCTCCGTGACCATTGACTTCCCCTTGACGAAAGACCGCGCCTGATGCCGTTGGGCAATCATCAGCACAATGCGGTTGGCGTCCTCCACGGTTTCCGCCCAATGAACCTGAATGCCGTTTTGCTGACAATTTGCTTCCAGTTGTTCCAGCAATTCTGGGAGCTTGCGGAGGGCGTTCTTGCGGATGCGTCGCGCTAACTCACGCAGGCTCTCAGTGTCTTCCGGAACGGGGAACTGGTCGCGGCGTTTTGCCATCAACCCGTCCATCGCTCGCCGAAAATTGCGCCGCAGTTGCGGATTCGCTAGGGCGTCGGCGGATTCTTGCGCGAAGACGGTTGCGGAAGGTTCGTGCATAAAAATTTGGTCAGTAAACTTCGTCGTGTGTGCCCATGACGATCAGCAAGGCTCGTTTGGGTTTTTCTTCCAGAAAGGTGGATACAACTCGCATATCGTAACGGATGCTGAAACTCCAAAGACCTTTCAATTTTCCTGAGAGACGATGGGTGCGCAGAGCTGGATGAAAGAGATTCTCAATGAAAAGCTCCAGTTGTTCCCAGAAGGAAGCTTCAAGTTGTGCGTGTTTCCGGGTTTGCTTTCTGAAAGAACGCCTGAAGGAACTGCTGAACTCAATCTCCATTGATGGTCATTTTTTCTCGGAGTTTGCTGAGATCATCGGTAAAAGTCAGGATGCCTGATTCCAGTTCCTTCATGCTGAGTTGATAGTTCTCCAGAATCTCCTCCCGGCGTTCCTCGATCAGGTAGCGTGAAATCAAGCCATGCAATTCCTGCTTTTGCTCAAACGGGAGGTGCTGGATAGCTTCCACCAGTTCCGTGGAACTCATAGGGTTCCTTGGTTTGAGGTGCGTTCCCAAAGAAAGTGCGCGAGGTGCTTCGATTGCACCGGGTGCCCTTCGTGCTCAATGGCTCCGGCGATGTTCATGAGGCAGCCGCAGTCCGCGCTGAGCAGGCACTCTGCCCCGGTGTTGCAGACATCCGTCACCTTGTCCTGCACCATTGCTGCGGACAGTTGCGGATGCTTGACGGCAAAGGTGCCACCGAATCCGCAGCACTCGTACTCTCGTTCAAGTTCGAGCAACTCAACATTTCGGAGTTGCCGCAGCAGTTGTTTAGGTTCGTCGCCCAATCCCATTTCGCGTTTGGCATGACACGAAGTGTGCCACGTCACCCGGATTGGCGGGCCGTGATCCTCCAATTCCACCTTGAGGACGTTGATCATGAATTCTGACCACTCGAAAATACGCTCCGAAAATCGCTGCACTTCCGGGAGTCGCGGGTCGTCGTGAAAAAGATGCTCGTAGTGCTTGCTCATCATGCCTCCACACGATCCGGAGGGCACAAGGATGGGATGGGGCTTGCTGAAGGTTTGAACTTGCTGCCAAGCCACCCGACGCGCCTCTTCCGAGAATCCGGAGTTGTAGGCGGGTTGTCCGCAGCAGGTTTGGTCTTGCGGAAAAATTACACGCACTCCCTCGCGCTCGACCATCCGAATCGCGGCTATTCCCGCATCGGGATAGGTGAGGTCAATCAGGCAGGTGCCGAAGAGGTAAACCGCTTCCGATTTTTGAGGGTAGGCGCGAGGCATGGCGTTTCCAGTTCTTGAATCACTCTAGCACATCCTTGTCGAGTGGGGAACCGACAAACCCAGAGGCCGATGGGAGTGACAGGCCACCTGTAGCACTCAGAGTTACAGGTCTTTGGGAAGCTGTTTCTCGAAGAAGCTGGGGCGTTTGTTTCCAGATTCGTCATGATCCGAGCGGAAGCTTTGATCCTCCGGAACCTCTTTATCAAAAAACTTATTGACGGGTTCCTCATCGGCTTTTTCCTCATCGGCTTTTTCTTCATCCGCGACTTCCCCAGGCACCTTCAGTTCATCTAGGCTCTTGACCAGTTTTTGCTGCAGTTCCGGGATGCCGCGTTCCCCGGCGATCTTGCGCAGCAACCCAATCGCCATTTCAAGATTGGAGGTGTGGCTACGGGTCAACTGGTGTCCAAGCCTTGGCATGTACTGGTGGAAGGTCTGCGTGAGCAAGCCAAACTCACGGACACAGACGGCTAGCTCCTGTCGGGTTCCCGTGTGTCCCAGCAGTTTCAGAGACTGCTTGAGAAGCGACATTGCCGTTTCCATCTGTTCGGAAATCTGGGATTCCAGTTCCCGCTGACCTGCGGTGAACGCGATCATTTGTAGGCGGACGTTCTTGCGGAGCAGGATGCTCCGATGGCAACCGGCGATGGGGAGTTGCTTGTGAACCTTCTCAAGAATACCATGCATGCGCTCATGGCAGTGCTTGGCTAGCGGCAGGTTTCCCAGCACCTCGGCGAGTCCCCCAAACTTCCGGACCACATCATCCCGGCGGAGACGTCCGGTCTCCAGTACGCTGGGGAGGTCAATGACAAAGTCGCTGTCAAGGGACCGGAGCTTGATGTTCTTGGCGATTTCCTTGAGGTACCAGATGCCTTTGCGCTGAGTCGAACCTTCTCCAGAAGCCGCTGCCTCGTGGCTTACAATATCTTCGAGGGCCAAGATGAGGCTTCCCAGGTAACGCCGCTGAATGAGTTGCGCCAACCGCAGGTTATCGGCGTTGAGAACCCCCAATTCGATCTCCAAGAAACAGAGGGCAAGCGCGTCCCGGAAGATGAGCGGGTTGTCTGTCTCTGGATGCTTGAGGGCGTGCTTGACCAGAATCAGTCGGGCTTCGGAATTCCGGGGGGTGGCCAGAAGGCGCTGGACGAGTTTGGCACCTCCTCGGAATCCGGAGAGTTCCACCAGTCGTCCGCCTGAATGGTCCAGTTCCGTGGTGGTCGTGGCTTGCTTGCGAAACTCTGCTGCCTTGCGGAACACGGCGGACTTCGGGGCGTTCTTTTCCTGACTGCGAACTTGAGAGATGAGTTTTCCCACCGCCGCTCCCAAGGTCGGGAAAAACGTCAGGGGATCCTCGAACTCTCCAAGTTTTTTGATCTGATCGGCGTCCGTGATCGCGGTCATGGTCGGCGTTCAGGTTGAGGTGATGGGTGCATCAAGGTTCAGGGAGGGTCCGGTAATAGTCTAAAACATAGCGGATTCCGCTCCAAAAAGAAATCACTGTGGCGACCCACAGCATCACCAAGCCTAGCTCATGACAGGGAATCCACAAGACTTCATAGTGGAGGATGAGCAAACCCACCGCGATCATTTGCGAAATGGTTTTCGTCTTCCCTCCGGAACTGGCTGCAATCACCAAGCCTTCCGCTGCCGCCACTCCCCGCAGTCCTGTGACCGCTATTTCTCGTGCAATGAGCAGGATCACCGGCAGAGCGGGAGACCGATCCATCTCCACCAGCAGAATCAGCAGTGAGGCGATCAGCAGTTTGTCGGCAATCGGATCCAGCAGGATACCGAGCTTGGTGGTTTTGCGCTGGTAGCGGGCGATCAGCCCGTCCCAGTAATCGGTCATGCACGCAAAGAAAAACACCGTCCACGCCCCCAGCAGCATCCAGTACTGCTCTGGCCCCATCACCATCATCGCCATGATTACCGGAATCAACAGCACCCGGAGGGCAGTGAGCTGGTTCGCGGAAATCCATCGTGAGAAGAACTGCAACATGCAGGGAAACTTGTTTCGTGAGCGGGATTTCGGTAAACTCGGTACTTGCTAGAAGTTACGGCATTTGCCTTGGCTTGTCCATGCTTTTCCCGGACCTGTTCACTTTCTCTTGTATCGCACGATCTCCTGATGAAACTGCGCCTCGTTGGCTGGAGCTTTCACGGAACGCCCGTTGAACTCCGCGACCGTCTGAGCCTTGGCGAAACCGCACAGCTTGAACTCGCCGACCGACTCCGAACCCGTCACGGGGTGCGCGAACTGGTGATCCTCAGCACTTGCAACCGCTTTGAGCTATATTGCGCCGGCAGCGAGAGGTCTTCCGGGGTGCTTCTGAAAACGCTGGTCGAGGATTTTGGCGAGCCGCAGTTAGCAGCCACCGCCTACTACTTGGAGGACTACGAGGCAGTTCGGCACTTGTTCCGCGTCACGTCGAGTCTGGATTCAATGGTGCTGGGCGAGCCGCAAATTTCCGGGCAGGTGAAGGACGCCTACCGATTTTATGCAGAGGTGGGCTGGACGGGCAAACTGCTCAACCCGATTTTCAACAAGGCGTTCCGTGCTGCAAAGCGTGTGCGCTCGGAAACCGGAATTGCCAGCAACGCGGTTTCCATCAGCTATGTGGCGATCCAGTTGGCGCGGCAGATCTTTGAGGATTTGTCCGGGCTTTCTGTGCTGGTGGTGGGTGCAGGAGAGATGGCGGAACTGGTGCTCAAGTACCTCGTCCGCAACGGACTGCGGCGGCTCATGGTGGTCAACCGCACGTTTGCAAACGCAGTCAGACTTGCCGAATGCTACGGAGGTGCAGCCATTCAGTTCCATGAACTGGAGAGCTACCTTGCGGATGCCGACATCGTGATCACCTCCACCGGAGCGACAGAACCGATCATCAACGTGCCCACGGTGCAGAATTGCCTCCGGAACCGCCGAGGACGGCAGATGTTCTTCATTGATATCGCGGTGCCGAGGGATGTCCATCCCGGAGTGCATGACCTGCCCGGAGCCTACTGCTACGACATCGACGATTTGCAAAACGTCGTTTCGGTCAACCAAGAGGAACGGTTGCAGCAGGCTGAGGAAGCCCAGCAGTTGTTGGAGGAAGAACTGGTGCAAGTGCGGCATTGGTTCCAGGAGCTTTCCGTGGTGCCCGCCATCCGGGGACTCCGGGAAAGCTTTGAGCAAACTGCCGCCACCGAAGTGCAGCGTTTTCTCAAGCGCACCAAGCCGGACGCAGCCGAAGCCGAGGAAGTGCAGCGCATGGTCCGGCGCATCCTCAACAAACTGCTGCATGCGCCCAGCCACACCCTTCGCAAGTTCAGTGGACGTGACGACCAACCTCTGCTGCTGGAGTTCCTCCACGAGTTGCACGACCTCTCAACGGCTCCCGCAGCTGCGGAGCCAATTCGCAAGCAGCACCTGAGCCTTGTGAAAGGCTAGATGCGGGCAAGCTTGCGCATCGCCACCCGTGGCAGCCGTCTGGCGCTCTGGCAGGCCAACTGGGTGAAGTCCCAAATCGAGCAAAACCATCCTGGACAGACCGTTGAACTGGTGATTGTCCAAACCAAGGGGGATCGCATTCAGGATCGTCCGCTCTCGCAAGTCGGGGGCAAGGGCTTGTTCGTCAAGGAACTAGAGGCGTCGCTGTTCCGGGAAGCAGCCGACCTTGCGGTCCACAGCCTCAAGGACGTCACGGGTGAGGTTCCGGAAGGGTTGGCACTGCCTGTGGTCACGGCTCGCGAGGATTTCCGGGAGGCACTGGTTGCACCCCGGCACGGTTCGTTTTGTGAGTTGCCCTCCGGGGCCGTGGTCGGCACCAGTTCGTTGAGACGTGCGGCACAGCTCCTCCATTTGCGTCCGGACTTGGAAATCCAGCCAATTCGTGGAAACGTGGAAACACGGCTGAACAAGGTGGACTCCGGAGCTTTCGATGCCACCTTACTCGCTGTCGCTGGACTCAAGCGCCTTGAGTTGGAGTCGCGCATCACGGAGGTTTTCCCGCCTGAAATGCTGCTTCCGGCACTTGGTCAAGGTGTACTGGGGCTTGAAATCCGGGAAGACGATCCTGCAACGCTGGAGCTGATTCAACCGCTTCAGGACGAGACCACCGCCCTGTGCTGCCAAGCCGAGCGTCGCCTGCTGGAGCGGCTGGAAGGCAATTGTCAGGTGCCGCTGGCGGGATTGTGTGAACGACGCGGAGAACGCTTGCTTTTGCGCGGTCAACTGCTTGCTCCGGACGGCCAGCAAGTGGTCGAACACAAAGCCGAAAGTGCTGCCACTCTGGAAGCGGCTCGTGCCCTTGGTGATGAAGTGGCCAATGCAATTCTCAATTCTGGCGGACGTGAAATCCTTGCCGCACTGAAGCTCTCTTCTGCTCTAAATCCTTGATGGACGTGCAACCAACTTCCGACACCCCCAATTGGCGGATCGCTATTATCGGTTCCGGGCCTTCGGCGTTTTATGCGGCACAGGCACTATTCAAGCAAGATTCCTGGCCCTTGCGGGTGGACATGTTCGAGCGGCTTCCGACCCCGTATGGCTTGGTGCGTGGCGGCGTGGCTCCGGATCACCAGAAGATCAAATCGGTGATCAAGATTTACGAGCGCATCGCCAGCAACGAGCGTTTCCGTTTTTTCGGGAATGTCGAATTTGGGCGGGACGTGAGCCGCGAGGATTTGCTGGAACACTATGACGCGGTGCTGTACGCCGTGGGCAGCAGCAGCGACCGACAACTTGGCGTTCCGGGCGAGGACGTTTCTGGAGTGCATTCGGCCACCGAGTTTGTGGGCTGGTACAACGGGCATCCGGATTACCGCCACTGGCAGTTTGACCTGAGCTCGAAAAGTGTGGCGATCATCGGCATGGGAAACGTGGCGATTGACGTGGCGCGGATTCTCGCCCACCGGATGCAGGAAATTGAAGTCACCGACATCGCCGATCACGCGCTGCAAGAACTCGCTGGCAGTCAAATCGAAGACATCTACCTGATTGCACGACGGGGGCCGGTGCAGGCCGCGTTCACGCCCGTGGAGGCCCGTGAACTGTTGGAAATGCCGGAGGCCGATGCACTGGCGAATCCGGAGGAACTGCAACTGGACGAGGGCAGCCAGCAAGAGCTTGACGCCGCCGGACGGGAAACTCGGCAAAACCTGGAAATCCTCAACAAGATGGCGGAGCGGGGTAACACCGGAAAGCCGAAGCGCCTGCGGTTCGTGTTTCTCACCTCGCCCGCAGAAGTCTTGAGTGAGGGCGGAAAAGTCACTGGACTCAAGCTGGAGCGTAACGTTCTGAAGCAGCGTAACGGAAAACTCAGTGCAACAGGCAGCGGCGAAACCTTCACGCTGGACTGCGGCTTGGTCTTCCGGTCGATTGGCTACAAGGGGCTGCCACAGCCAGGACTGCCCTACGATGCAAAATCCGGAACCGTTCCCAATCAGCAGGGGCAGGTGTTCAATCCGGAAACCGGAGCGGCGTGTTTGCGGGAGTACGTCGCCGGCTGGGTCAAGCGGGGACCGAGCGGTGTGATTGGCACCAACAAACCCGATGCGGTGGAGTCGGTGCGCACCATGCTCCAGACCTTTCTCGATGAAAAGTGGCAGCCCAAGGAAGCGACCGGAGTTGCAGAAATCGAGGCACTGCTGGAGTCGCGGCAGGTGGACACTGTGAGCTTTTCAGACTGGAAGCGGCTGGACGAACACGAAGTCCGGGCAGGGCAGGAGTCCGGAAAGCCGCGTCGCAAGGTGAGCGATCCGGAGGAAATGCTGCGCATCATCCGCTCGGGCTAAAACCAAGGATTCTCAGGAAGGCATTACTGTGAATCTGGGAAGCGTACAAAGACGGATTTCCCGCTGCGTTCGTAGCTCACCAGTTTCACCTGCACGTCGCCCACCTCGTCGCTGGTGCGGAAGAACACTGCCTGAAAGGGGATTTCCTGCTCGTTCCGCAGGTTGAGGTTGGGGGCATCCCGCCCAACTGCCATCTGTTGAAGCTCACGGATTTCCGACAGCCCCATGTTCTCAAGTTCCTCGTCGCTTAGCACCACTCCAGCAAAGAACACCGATTCATCGAGAACCTGTCCTTGCGGGCCGAGGGCGAGAGCCTTGAGCCGGACGCGTCCCACATGGCTGGAGGTCAGGAACTGGTTACGCACCCGCCCCTCCACGACAAGCAACGTGTTGCGGTTGAAGGCGTTTCGTGCTCGCCGCGAGCGCAAGGGCTTCTCAAACTCAAATTGGTGGACATACCCTCGGGTGAATTGCTGGAAGACACTGGCGTCAAACAATTCCAAGTAGCCGCCCACCACGAGCAAGCCAGCAAATCCGATCACTCCGGCCATCACCACGAGTGCGAGCTTTTCCATCACGCCCAACCCCCAACTCAAATTGTTTTCCGCTGGAGCTAGGTCGGGGGGGGGAGAATCCGGGGGTTTGTCCGCACCAGAGGTTTCTAGTTCAGAAAGAATCGGAATCGGAGTGACTGGGGTTTCCCGTCCGCCAAGTCCGGCTTCCAACACTGAATCCACAGGCACAGGTTCCAGCGTTTTCACTTTTGGGGTTGTGGGTGTTTCCTCTAGTGCTAGGTTGTCCGGTTTTTCCAGCGTCTGGGGTGGCGAGCTTGATTCTGCCTGAAGGTCGGGTTCCGGGGTTGGTGGAGATTCGGGGGGGGCGTCGTTGTTTTCGGCTCCAAGTTCCCGGAGGACCGAGGAGGCCGCGTTTTCAGCTTTTTCTGTGGGCATGTCGGGTGCGATTTCCACCACGCGTGGAGATTTCCGATTCCGATTCCGGAGCATTCCCGGTTTCACGAACAGGTTGTAGCGTTTGTTTTGCTCCAGCGGTTTGTTGACCCCTGCGGGAGGAGCATCTCCTAGCTGGACCGCTTCCAGATAGCGTCGCTCGGCCTCTGGAGGGATATCCAAAAAAGAAGTCCGGTCCGCAAGTGAATCCAAGCCCTCAGAAGAGGCGGGGGCTTGAGGATTATCGGTGTTAACGGACATTGAGGTGGACGCTTTGGGTTTCAAGGAGTTTTGCTTAGACGAAATAACGCTACGGAGACCCCGCGTTTGTTGCAAGACATTCGGCGCACAACGCTCAAATCGCCTTGCGCCTCTTGGGTTCGGAATCTAAGCTCATTGCCATGGACACCGCACCTTCGACGACCATGCCCGCTGCCCTTTCTGAACAGTCTGGCAACTTTCCACAGCGTTTCAAGGATGCGATGGGAGAGGTGATCATCGGGCAGCAGCAGGTGCTGGAATTGTTGGTCACGGCTCTGCTCTGTGACGGACATGTGCTGCTCACCGGAGTCCCCGGACTTGCGAAAACCATGCTGGTTCGCTGCCTCGCCGGATTGTTTCAGCTTTCGTCCAACCGCATTCAATGCACCCCGGACCTGATGCCCTCCGACATCAGTGGCATTGAGGTGCTGGAGGAAACCGCTGCACGGGAGCGACACTTTCGGTTCATTCCGGGGCCGGTGTTCACCAATTTGCTGCTGGCCGACGAAATCAACCGCACCTCGCCACGCACGCAAGCTGCCCTGTTGCAAGCGATGCAGGAGCGGCAAGTGACGGTTGCCGGAAAAACCCACACCATCAACCGACCCTTCATTGTCTTTGCCACGCAGAATCCGATTGATTCCGAGGGCACCTATCCGCTTCCGGAAGCACAGTTGGATCGCTTTCTCTTCAACATCGAGATCACTTACCCTCAGTTTGATGAGGAGGTGCAAATCGCCCAGTTGGAACTCTCGGCACACCCGCAGGAGGCTCCTGCAATCTTCGATCCGGAAATGCTTGAAACCTTGCATACGGCGGCAATGTTGGTGCCCATCGCACCCAGCCTTGTCAAGGCGATCGTGACCATGGTGCGGCAGTCGCGCCCACAGGAATCGAACCTTCCGGAAGTGCAGCGCTTCGTCGAATGGGGGGCTGGAGTGCGGGCATCGCAATACCTTGTCCGGGCTGCACGCGCTCACGCGTTTCTGAAGGGGGATGCCGCAGTGCGGCTGGAGCATGTCGTCGCTGTTGCGGCGGCGGTCTTGCGGCACCGCATCATTCCGAATTTTGTCGCCGAGGCGGAGGGCTGGACTGCGAAGCGCATTGTTGAGCGGCTGCTGGTCCATCTGCCCACCCTCGCCTGAAATCACGGTGTCACGCTTGTCCGGGTTGTCCCGCCTGCTTGCCCAGCTTGCTCCCGCGGAATCCCCCATTCTGGAGGATTTTCTCGAACGACTCCAAGCCTTGCTTGCAGAGGGGGGGCTTTCGGAAACGCTTCCGGAAGCTCCGGAGGCGCAGGAAGCGGAACGGGCCATTCGCCACGCACTTCAGCTTTATGACGTTGTCTCGGTTCGCAAGCTCGTGGCGAACTACGATCCGGAGCAGCCCTCGCGTATCTTGCGAGGGAGCGTCCTCAAAAGTCTGCGCTCCCTTGGCGTGGCCAAGCGGCTGGAGGCGTTGGGCGCAACAGAAATTCAGCAAGCCCACCTCCTGCGCTATCAGCACAATTTGCAAGTGAGTCTGACACGACTCTTGGGTCAGGAGATTTCCTCCGACTGGGAACGAAGCTGGCTCACGGGGCACCTCGAAAATCAGGTCGCGGCTGCTCCGGACAAGGCGAGGCAGTTCTTCGAGGAGCGTTACCGCGAACTTTTTTCAGCGCCTTACTGGACCTACCTCACACTCAAGCACCGTCACTATCAGGGATTGCTGAATGATTACCTGCGTAGCTCCGCGAACAAGGATCGGTTGGATGCCCTCCGTGCAGAATTTACGCATTCCGAAAACCACACGGAGTTTCCGGAGTGGATCAATCAGTTGGATTTCAGGGAGCTGGAACTTTTTGTCCGGAAGGCCCGCTCTCTGCTTGCCAAGCAGCGTGATGTCCTGCCCGTTGGAGCGGACGAATTGTCAGAGAGTTTTGGAGGCGGTGCCTCACGGAAATCCGGGGCCGCTTTGCCCGACCTCTCCGAGCGCTTCAGACAGTGGCTGAGTCAAAATCAAACCGGGTTGCAACGCTTGGAAAAATCCTTCAGCAGCATTTTGGAATGCAGTGCCCCCTACTTCTTCCCACAAGTGAGCGCGTACCAGCCGGAAAAACGCGACCTGCTCTTGCAGCAGTTGGGAAGTCAGCCCGACGAATCCGAGGAACTTCCCGGACTCCTAGCCGAAATCCTGAGCCGCAGCGACGAGGATGCCCTCGATTCCCGCCGAGTTGAATGGAGGTTGGTTCCGGAAGCTCTGGCTGGAGAGGCGAACTTGGCTTTGTTGGAAAACCACCGGGAGCGCAGCCGCATTCACGGATTCAAGCTGCCGTGGGCGGTTCGTCACGAGACCGAGGGTTCGTCGATCACGCTACCGACAGGAATGGGCGGTTTGCTGCATTATGGGCTGGCGTGTTTTGGAGAACCGGCGAATACTGGTTCTGCTGTGCAGGCCGGAATCCTACTGCGCCTCTTGGTGCAGGGTATGAAAATCGGCGGCGGGTCAAGAGTTGTTCACGTTGGTAAACTCCCCTATTATGCGGTTCCGCTGGAAACGCTTGGTGCGTTCCGGGGAGTGCTGCTGAGCGCGATGCTCGTCCTCGTTCTCCGTCATCAGCTTGAGGTTCCGGCTGCTTTTCAACGGCTCATCCTGCGCGAGTGCCGGATGGGCGTTGCACCCTAATCAGATTTTGCCAGTGAATCCCCCAACCAGCAAAGAAGTCTTCGAGGTCAAGGTTTATGGAGTGCTGGGCCACAGCGGATCGCTCAACATGAGTATCCCCCGCCCACTGCTCAACGAGAGCAGCATCCTTGAGATTGAGAGACGCCGCTACACCGTTGCTTCTGTGATTAAAAAGGATCAGCAACCCCACGCGATCAACGTCCTACCCATCGAGAAAAAATAAGTAGCTGCGCGGAGAGACCGCCTTGCCGAATCAGAAAAAACAGCGCAGCAGGAGATAGGGTGAACGTGCGCCCTGTTCCGGATCGAGCGGAAAACCCTCGCTGACGGGTGGAGCGAAATCCTCCTTGCTGGTATTGTAACGTCGGTTTTGATTGTTGTCGGTGCAGACCACCCGGACAGTGCGTTCGGTGTCGCCCTGAACGCAGCGCAGAGTTTTACTCTCCCAGAGCAGTTCGCTCTCGATGTTCGTCCGGAAGGCTTCAACAGAGCAGAACCATCCGGAACTGGTTTTGTACACCTCTCCTTCGCCCATGACTGGAAAAGTCACATGGGCCGTGCCCCAGCCCTCCGGGTAGGCCAAAATCTCCCACTTGAAGAAATCGGCGTGGACGATTCCGACACCGACGAACAGCCAACAAACTGCGATCCCCAGCCCTCGTCGTTTGGGGTGGGCAGCGGGCTTGAGTTTCCACTTCCGGAGTTTTTGGTGTGGTAGCAAAACAGTTGTTCTCATCATCGGCTCAGCAAGGCATTGGCTCTGCATTCCTCTATGCGGTTGAAGGGAGCACTCGGCTTTCATGCACGGTGGGGTTGACCAAGACGCTTGCCCTTTTGCCAACTTTGGTAAACGATTTCAGTTGAATCCGCAATAGGATTTTCAACCCATCTCATTTTTAATTGAACATGAGCAGCCTTCTTAACGATCTGGATGTTTCCTACACGGCATCCGACGCAGCAGTTGTTGAAATCTTAGAGAACGCTTACAAGCTGCTCAAGAGCCGTTTCTATGACCGGGCGAAGGTTGAGTTCAACAAGGCACTTGACGAGGACCACGATCTTGCCACACAGGTGGTACTCGCCCTCTACCGTCAGATGGAATCCTCTGGGGATGTGGAGGGGCTGCTGGCGTTGGGAGCGAACGTCCTGAACCGCGATCCGGGCAACGTTGATCTCGCCAATTTGTTGGGGAACGCCTATCGGCGGCAGGGGAACATCACGCAAGCCCGGAACATGTATCAGCATTGCCTCAAGCACGATCCTAAATTCCGCAATGCCACTTACAACCTTGCTGCCATGCTGGCGCGAGTGCCGCTCTTTGACGGGTCGGCGATTTCGGCGATTGTCGAATTCGAGAACCTTGAAAATTTCAAGTATCCACAATGCGAGACTGAGGTGATCGAAAGCCTCGTCGAGCAACTTCGGCCTCCTGAAGCAGAGGGGGAAGACGAGAATGACTCCCCTGCAAAAGCAGAAGTGCTGAAAGACGAGGCGGTGGAGCAGATTGGAGAAGCCCTCTCGGACCTCAAGGTATCAGGAACCGAGGGGGCAGAAGCAGCGGACGAACCTCATCCGCTAGACCTGCTGGAACACATTGAAGCCACGATGGATCCAGAGCATCCGGACGAACACAACACGCTGTTGAACCTTGCGTTCAGTTGTCTCGATCAAGAGGAAGGCCGTACTGCCCAGCTCATTTTTGACAAGCTGTTGGAGCGCGATCCGGGGAACTTGGACCTGATCTGCTTTCGGATCATCACCGATGCGCTGCAAGAGGAGGTCAACTCGGCAGAGGAACAGCTCAACACTTTCCTCAAGCAACATCCCAACCACCGCTATGCCAACGTCAACTACGGAATCCTGCTGCGGCGTCAGCGCAAGATCGCCCAAGCGCGTACTTACTTCTTCATCGCTTACAAATTGCTGGAACGCACCAAAGGTGAGTACGAGATCGCGAAGGTGCTGGAGGAAGCCGAGCGCCACGAGGAAAATGGAGCCGCCCGCAAGGCGTTGGAACTGTACGAACCGATTCTGGACGAGTTGAACGAACCAGCACGGATCAACCGTGTCGCAGGAATGCTCCAGACCTTCAATCGCCCCCGTAACGCCCAGCGTGCGTACAAATTGACCCTCAAGCTGGATCGCCGCAACACCGACGCGATGAAGGGACTCAAGGAAATCCGGGACGGTTACTTGAAGGAACTTGACAAGGCACTGCGGGCCGATCAGATGGCCAAGGCAGCAGAACTGATGAACTATGCGCTGGAGATCACCCCGTCCAACGAACTGCTTACCCGGGGGATTGAGCTGTTTGAATTGATGGACAATACAAGTCGTGTCCGGGAACTCAAGGAATTACGGGAGAGCCTTGGGGCCAAGGCCACCCATCGGCAGGTGCAGGCCAAGCTGCTTCAGGCTCAAGATTTCGAGGCCAAACGCAATTTCAAGGCCGCGATCAAGGCGTATGAAGAGGCGATCAGGATCGAACCACGCCGGGAGGTGTACAAGCACATGGTCGCACTCTGTGAGCGCATCCAACGTCCTGATCTTGCGGAAAAAATTTCCGAGTGGTTCAATCAAAAGGAGGGCGAACGTGAACGCGAACGCCGCGCAGCCAAGCCCTGACTCCGAAGCGGCAAGTGTGCAGTCGGTGAGGAGGTGAAGAACCGATGAAAGTGTTGGTGTTGGGAGCAGGAGTGGTTGGAGTGACAACCGCCTACGAACTGCTTCAGGATGGCCATGAGGTCGTGGTATTGGAGCGCGAATCCACTCCGGCTCAGGGCGCAAGCCACGCCAACGCAGGGTTGCTTGTGCCCGGTGCTGCCCTCGCATGGGGTTCTCCGGAACGCCTGCGCAGTTTGCCCAAGGTGTGGCTGGGTTTGGAGCAGGCGATGCGCATCGGTTTTCCCGGACCCCACCTGATTTCGTGGGGACTGCGTTTTCTCAAGGAATGCACGACCGAGGCGTGGCGGCGCAACACACTCATCCGGCAGCGCCTTTCCCTCTACAGCCAAACTGTGATGGCCGCAGTGCTGGCGGAATCCGGAGTGAAGTACGACCGCAGAACAGGCGGTGTGCTCTCCATTTTTCGCGACTCCCGCTCGTTGGAACACGGCAACCGCCTCCGGGACATCCTTCGCGAAGACGGACAAAAGTACGAGTTGCTCGATGCCGCGCAACTTGTGAAACTCGAGCCTGCCTTTGCAAACGCGAGAACCACGCTGGCTGGGGCCATTCTCTGTCCCACGGATGAATCCGGAGACTGCCACGGGTTCACCCAAAATCTCGCACAAATCTGCCAAGCACGTGGTGCAGCCTTCCAGTTCGGAGTCACGGCCCGGCATTTCATCTCGGATGGGAATCAAGTTACCAAAGTGGCTACGGATCACGGCGAATTTAGTGCTGATGCCTTTGTTCTCTGCCTCGGCTGCTGGAGTCCGCAACTCGCAGGCAGCTTGGGCGAAACGCTTTCGATTTATCCTGTCAAGGGACTCTCTCTCACACTCCCGATCGAATCCGGACACCAACCGCCCACGCTGAGCTGTTCGGATCAGGATGCTCACATCGCCTGCTCCCGGTTCGGCGATCGGCTGCGCGTGAGTTCGCTGGCCGCATTTGTCGGTTTCAACACCAAACACCGTCCCCGTCAGTTCGAGTACACTCTCAAGAGCATCCGCGAGTTGTTCCCAAACGGCGCCGACTACGAACGCCCAAAATACTGGGCGGGCCTGCGCCCCATGACACCAGACAGCGCACCGATTCTCGGACGTGGAAGGCATCACAATCTGCTCTTCAACACCGGACACGGTTCCCTCGGCTGGACGATGGCCTGCGGTAGCGCACGCATCACCGCCGACCTGCTTTTGCGCCAGCCTCCCGGAACCGACCTCAGCGGACTCGGCCCACGCTGAGCAAGCGTTAAATCCTGCCGTGTCGGAAGCTGCCCCTCGCTCAAGTTGGATCACCCGGCACCTCGACGCGATCCAAAACGTGGTCCGCCTCCTGTGCCGCAGAAAATCGCTCTCGCCTGAGGATTGCGAGGATTTTGAGTCCGACTTGCTGCTGCGGTTGGCGGAAGACGAAACGGCCCTCTCGGAAACCATACGCAACGCGCCCGCCGCTTTTTTCCACACGCTAGCCGCGAATCTGTTTGTAGACCGGCAACGGGAACAATCCGGACGCTGGCAACCTTCGACCTCCGCAAAACAACATGGGGAATCCGCTCTGCTGCTCGAACGGCTCTTGCACCTTGAACGCCTGACGGTTTCCGAAGCCTTCCACGTCCTCACCATCAACCATCGGCTCAACCTCAGCCTCCCGGAGTATCGCTCGCTGCTTGCCGTCGTACAACTGCCCAAGACGCGTGAGAGCATCGTCGAGTTTCAGGAAGAGCGTTTTTCCAACGAATCCAACAGCATTGAGGAAGCACGCAAGTTGGCTCTACGACGGTTGATCCTTGCAGGCGTTGGGGAACTCGCCGAGCAGTTTGCTCCGGAAGCCACCTTGGTCGTCAAGCTCCACTACTTGGAAGATGTTTCAATTTCTGAGATCGCCCGCGTCCTCCGCAAGGAACGACACCAAATCCGTTACCTCCACGATCAAACCCTTTTGGAATTGAAGAATCGACTGCTTGAGCGAGGCTTCACGGAAGTCGAGTTGCTGGAGGTGATTCGCTAGTTTTTCTCCCGCCACAAAATATTTCTCTCAAAATCCGGGGTTTATCCGTCTCTAAGGGTAAGAACCAAAACGGAGTTCCATGCATTGCCCTGACGTCCACCTGCTGACCGAGTTCATCGAAAATCGTCTCAATGACGACAGACACCGCGAATGGGTTACCCATTTTGCTGGATGCGACCGTTGCACCTCGCAACTAGCACTGGCCCTTAAACTCCGGGAAAGCGACGAGGTGCAACAATCCGCAGAGCCTTCTGCAACCGCAGATGTGATTGAGTTCGCCCCGCACCTCACAGCGGAGTTGCGTCACCAGCGCAAGCGTGGTTGGCAGAGACATTCCCGCTGGTTCCCGTTGCTGGTGGCTGCTGCGGTTACGGGGTTCTTCCTGATGCAGAATCTTCGGGACGATGGAGGGCAAATCCTGAGTTCCGACTCTTTGGGTTCGGTCGCCATTGCAACGATGTTGCTGAAAGCCAGCACAGATACCACCACAGGAATTTCTCAGTCCACCGCACCGTTTCTGAGCTTCAAGCCAACTCACTCCCCCACCAAGGAGGCGTATCAAGCCGGATATTCGCTGGCGCACGTCACCTTCCTCGTCGGTTCCGGAAGCACCACCACGCCATCTGAGCAGCTTCAACCCATTGCCAGCAAGCTTTCCAGCGACTACCGGCAGTTGCTTGCAGAACTCGGGGAGGGCAAGTACGGAACCCTCGACAGCACCGACCTGCCCGCAGCCGTGGCTCTCATCGAAACGGAGTTGGACCGCCAGCTTCCCCGGCAGTACCGTAAACTGGGAGGCTGGGTTTTTGGCGCAAATCACAGTTTGCAACAAAAGCACGACACTTACTTTCGCTCAGAAACCCTTCCGGGTTTGCTCAAGGAACTGGCAACGAATGAACAGGCTCCGGGAGTGAAGCCGCTTTTGGAGAGGATTCAGTTCTACGCCACCGATGGCTTGGACGAAGACGAGTGGTTTTTGGTGGCAGAACATTTGACGGACATCAACCTGTTGATGCAATGACACGCCTTCTAGAATTTCTGCTGGTTTGGTTGGTGATTGTCGCTTTTTTTGCGCAACCCCTCACCGCACAGGAGGACGACCCTCGCGCCACCGGAGCGTGGTGGGTGCAGCATCACGGAACCTTGGAGTCCGGACACTCCTTGGCGCAACGCACTGAGAGTGTCTTCCGGCGTATGGTTGCAGTGTCGGATGGCCAACCTGCCCGTCGTCCCCGTCTGCTGCTGCTGGCGTCAAAGCATGATCCCGTGGCCCTTGCACTTCCGGATGGTTCGGTGGTGCTGAATCAGGCTGCGCTGGAAGCGGCTTCTGGGCATGGACTTGGTGACGAGGGACTGGCGTTCGTGATCGGACACGAACTGGCGCACTTCGCCCACAACGATTTCTGGAAAACACGCGCCTTCAACACGATCCGCCACAGGACTTCACTGCGACACCTCGACCAACTCCTGCGGGAGGCCCGCGAGCACACCAGCGAGTCGCAACTCCGGGAGTTGCAGGCGGATGGCAGTGCGCTGACGTGGTTAGCGATTGCAGGCTACAATCCGGACAAGTTGCTGCGGGGCTACCGTGGTTTCCTGCAACAGTGGTCCCGCGAACGCATGAAACCTCAAGAAATTCCGGAGCGCTTCGATCAGGCGCGAGTGGAGTTGTTGCGGCATCAGCTTGAGACGTTGCGGGACTCGGTGTTGCTCTTCGAGTTCGGCACCCAACTGCTGGAACAAGGACGTTTGGATGATGCCGAAATTCTCCTGGAAGCGTTCCGGGGTCGCTTTCCGGGCCGAGCCGTGCTGCACAATCTCGGCATCCTCAAGTACCAGCGAGCGCTGGCGGAGATGGGCAACTGCGATTCTGATTTGCCCGTGCGCTACCTCACTCCGGTTCCTGTGTTGCACCACACCGAACTGACCGGGACACGAGGATTCGGTGCCAGTGGGTGTGCTGCCGGAACCGTG
Organism: uncultured Pseudomonadota bacterium; assembly: GCA_913020725.1. GTDB lineage: Bacteria > SAR324 > SAR324 > SAR324 > NAC60-12 > UBA8110. The sequence goes on along the minus strand of CAJWCD010000009.1, from coordinate 5,291 downwards.
ATCCGCAGACTCTTGGAGGAAGCGCAGCAGGAATTGCAAAGCGCCGCAATGTTGGATCGTGGAGACCACGAATCAACACTGGCGTTGGGGGCGGTGCAGTTCTGGATGGCGCGTTTCCCCGCTGCGTTTGATACAGCGGATCGTGTGCTGCAACAAACTCCGGATCATCCCAAAGCGCTGGCGCTCAAGGCGATCACTCTGCACCAGTTGGGGCCAAGCTTGGGACTGAACACCAGCAACCGTGCCCTCAACATGCTCTGGGAGGCTGAACGCCGCTATTCGGGAACCCCCGTCATTCTCTACAATCTTGCTGCCTTGCTGGAAGAGCTTGGCCGCACCAGCACTGCACGCGAAGTTTGGATGGCTGCTGCTCGCACAAAACTGCCTCCGCTTCATGCCGAACACGCTGCTCGCAAGTCCGGGCGGGGTTTCAAACCACAAAAACTGGCAAGGCTTCCAGTGCGGACTCCGGTTGCGTTTGGACGCAAAGGGTTCCGGGAACTGGTCGGCTGGAAACAGACAAACCTGAGAGTCGGAGAGTTCCGGGCCGTGTTTTTCAGCAAGGGTGATCTTGATGTCTTGGCCATTCAAGGTCGGGTGGAACTGGTGCGGCAACGTGGAGGGAATTCCGTGGTCCTGCCAGAAGCCCACTGCAAGCCCGTGGTCGGCGGACGCTGGTGTCGATTTGCCAACGGAAGCCTGACGGTGCACTCCGGAACCGTGACCAGCCTCTGGTGGCACTCACAACTTCAGTAGTCTGAATCTTGATGAAAAGTGTATTTTCCACTTTTGTTTCTTAACTGACGGAGTATGCTTGGCTTTACAATCAGCTTCGAAAGTTGACCGAGGGGATGCTCGTAGCATTCCCATTTTTCTCAACCCGAACCAATGAGGTTCTGATGAAACTCGAATCCGTGAAAAACGCCGTCACCCAACTGTTTGTTGTTCTCGCCTTATTAGCCTTGGTGGGATGTGCCGCAAAACCCAAACCCGCGACCCCGCCTCCACAACCCACGCAACCGGAGCGTCCGGAGTGGACGATGAACGAACCGGAGGTCGAAGCCGGAGTGATGTCCTTCGTTGGGCTTTCCGCCGTTCATGCCTCGGAGAAGAATGCGCGTGAAGATGCTCGCCGTAATGCGGTGGACGCCGTTGTGCAGTACCTTGGCACCCTCGCAAAGACCAAGTTTGAACAGGCTTCCGTGAGTTACGGGCTGTCCAGCGAAGTGGTTGATCCCACAACCAGTTCCCGGAATTTTCAGAAACAAGTGGCTGCCAATGTCGCTCGGCGTCTGAAGACGAAGAAGTGGTACATGGAGCGCGAGTCGGATGCGTCCGGAAAGCAGGGGTACAAGTACTTTGTGCTGTCAACGGTTCCGGTGGCAGAAATGGATAAGGCCTTCCAGCAGACCGCGAAAAAGAACATGGAGGACGCCCAGAAGAAGGCGAAGGAAGCCACCACGGCCCAAGCCAAGCAGCAGCAGGAGCAAGCCGCCAACTTCTGGGCCGACATGCAGAAACAGGGCGTGGTCGAGTAACCGGAACCAACCATGCGATTCCCCGTTTTCTTGCTCGGAGGCTTCCTGATTTTATGGCTGGGGGCTTGCGCCTCAACGCCCGCACCTGCCCCGCAGCCCGCACCTGAACAACCAGAGCGGGAGGAGTTGGTGCGGCAGGTTCCGGAAGTCGAACCCGAATGGGCGGTGCAGGGCGCTCATCCGGATGACGAGGAGTTTCTCTACTTCGTCGGCTACTCCGGCAAGCACGCGGAGGAGCGCAACGCGGTTGCCGAAGCGCGGCAGGCGGCAGGCAATGAATTTGTCGAGTATTGCGGCGTCGAATCCAAGACGTTCAGCAAGTTCCTCTCCGTCACCTACGGCCTCTCCTCTGAGGTGAAGGACGCCACGGAATCCGGGGTTTCCGGCTCCGAACAGCAGTCGGAGGCGTACTTCCGGCGCTTGCGCGTGGTGGGGCGCTTGGCCTCGGAGTATCGGGTGTTGCGAGGAACTCAGGAGCAGCGCCGCTTCTGGCGCATGAAGGTGCTGGTCAAGGTGCCGCGCTCGGAGTACGATGCCGTGCTGGCGTGGAAGCAAAAGCGCGAGGACGAGGCCAAGGCCCTCAAGCTCGCGCAGGAGCAGCAGGCCGAAACCCTGCTCTCCCAACAGCTTGCAAGCGCCAAGTCTTCCGCCAGTGAGGGTGATTTTCTGGGAGCGCTGAAGCAGCTTCAGCAGTTCCGCACAACCGCACCGGAGCAACCCACCCCCAAGCGGGCGGTCTTCCTCACGGAAGCCGACGGGTTGGAAACACAGTGGTTGGGCGGAGTGCAATTACGCCTAGCTTCGGCAGAAACTCAAACCCTGGAACCGGGGCAAACGCCTGAACCCTTCCTGGTGATGGTTGAGTTGCGGATGGGGGAGTTGACTGTGCCGATACCCAACTTCCCGCTGCTGCTTTTCAATCAGAACGCCCAACTCAGAGGGATCACAGGGCCGGACGGCATGGCCAAGTTCCAGTTGCCTCCAAGTCCGGGGGAGGGAACCTTGAACCTGCACAGCACGCCCGATCCGGAACGCCTCCGCGATCAAGTACCGGAGGAGGCGCTGGCCAGCCTGCAGGATCGGAAGGTGACGTTCCGCGTTGTCGTTCAAGTGCCCTTCCTCAAGCAGCGCGTCAAGAACGACTTCCCGCTGACGCTGGCCTCTAGCGTGAAAGGCAATCTTCGGGTGGGCGACGCCTTCGGGGTTTCCGGAGGCTGTGCCAAGCGCTGCCGCATTCGCTTGTACTATTGGGATGGGCAGAGCGGAACCCTCGTTCACGAAACCCAAGGTCCGAAGCTCACGAAGGGCGAGGTCCGTTCTTTGGCCGAAGGCGTGAATTCGGACGCACCGGGACGCTTCACGTTGATCGCATTGGCGACCGCCGGGGCGTATCCGGATGCTGTGGCTGCGGGCACCGCTTATCCCGCCACCGAGTTTGCGGTGGTGTTGAAAAACTTCCGGAGCATGAAGGGGGCGAAAGCCGAGGAACATTTGGAAATCACTGTGCAGAAGTAGGAAAGGAATCTCATGAAATCTACGAAACTTCACATTGTTTTGGCGGTGGGACTGCTGCTGACCCTTGCAATCCCGGCTTTCGCGTTTGCCCTCACGCCCGCTGAGGTCTATCGCCGCACCAGCGATGCGGTGGTGCTGATCCTCGCCAGCCACGAAGGGGGCAGCCGCTCGAAGGGCACCGGAACGGTGATCGCGCCGGGGCGCGTGCTCACCAACGCCCACGTCGTGCAGGACGGCTCCGGACGCAACTCCAAGCGCATCCTCGTCTATTTGCGCGAGGACAACCTCAACGACGACGCGAGGCGGGTTTACGAAAAGGGACGCACGGCGCGAGTGCTACGCTCGAACCCCGACCTCGATCTGGCCTTGTTACAAGTGGAGGGACTTCCGGAGTTGTCTCCGATCCCGCTGGGCGACTCCCAACAGATGCAGATTGGCGATCCTGTGCTGGCGATTGGGCATCCGGAAAACGGCGGCTTGTGGTCACTCACTTCCGGGCGCATCGGTGCAGTGATTCGCAACCACGGAAAAATTCGGGGGCGGCACGTCTTCCAGACCGAAACCTCTCTCAACCGAGGCAATTCCGGAGGACCACTGCTCAACGAATCCGGCCTGCTCGTAGGCGTCAACACGAGCATCGCCCGCAAGGCCAAGGACGGGCTGGCGATCACCGGAGTTAATTTTTCGGTGCAGTCCAATGTCGCCCGCGACTGGCTGACCCGCAACGGATTCAAGCTGCTTGTTGCGCCTGCGGTGGTTCCGAAGGATAACGCAGTTGCCGGAATCCGACGCACTCAGGAATCCGAAACCAGCCAAGCGCCGATCACCAAGCCACCGGAGCCGACCATCGTGCAGCCCCAACCGCTCACCGAGGAAGGTCTGCTCACGAAACCCCGGCCTTTCAAAGACAAGGACCTCTTCTCACTCTTCATGTCCGAGCAAAACAGCGCCTTCAACAAGCTCATGGAAAAGCAGGATTCGAGCTTTGACCAGCTCATGGAGGAACAGGAAGATGCCTTTGACAAGGACATGGACAAAGCCTTTGACTCATTCTAAGGAGGACTGATGCGAACCATTCTTCTTACTCTACTCTTGCTGGGTTTGTTGCCCCAAGCGGGCTGGGGCCAAACTCTGGAAGCAGCGGCCCAGCAAGCGGTGGAGTCTCTGACGGAGGAGTTGACCGTCACCCCGCTGGAAGTGGAAATCGCCGCGCTCACCTTGGAGGGCACTCAGGCCTCCAGCCCCTTTGCCGATACCTTCCTTGGTCATGTCCGGGACGCGATGCTTCGCAACGATGAGGATTATCGGCGCGTGACTCGGCGCGAAGTGACACTGGAAACGGTGACACGTGGACTCAAGTTCACCACGCCGAACTACACCAGCGCAGACGTGCAGGTCGAAGATGCAGTGCTGGAAGGCACCTACCGAGAGGCTGCAGACACGCTCTTTGTGCAACTCCGGCTAGTGAAAACCGACGGCAGCCGTATTTCCAGTGCCGAAGTTCCGGTGGCGCTGAGCCAAATCACGCAGGAGTACAAGCCCTCAGCGATTTCGCGACTCCGGGAGGAAATCCTGCAACTCAACAGTCTTCCGTTGCCGCCGCAACAGTTGAGAATTCATGTCTCGATGGCTAAGGGGAGCGGAGCAACCTATGCCGAAAACGATCCTTTCGAAGTACAGTTTTCTGCTGAGGAAGACAGCTACGTCCGGCTGATTTACCGGGATGTGAATGGGGAGACCATTCCACTTTGGGATTCTCCGAAACCGCTCCGGAGCGGAACGGCCCATCGACTTCCGCCAAGGAGTTCCAACGGAAAGCCGATGTGGACGGTGAGTTGTGAAACGGGGTGTGGTCCGGAAACTTTGGTGGTAGTCGCGTCCACGAGTCCCCTGCCCCCGCAACGAGAGCCGTCCGTTTCATCTTCCTGGTCGCTCGGCGATTATCTGCGCGGTCTTCAGCAGCAGCTTGAGCAGTCGCCGGGATCGCCCCGGACGGCGGTCCTCACGCTTGCGCTCACCACCATCAAGCAGGAATGAACCATGTTTTTCCCGTGACCAATGGGTTCCGGGAGCAAGCGGCTCAAGTGCAGCAGAGCCGCATCTTTCACTAATGATCAATCTTCATTGAAAAGGAAACCATGCGAAAATTCATGATTGGACTGACTCTCGTCACCGTGCTGGGCTGGACCTCCACCGTCCACGCACAAAAGCTGGAAGTCGTCTTCAAAAGCAGCCTTT
>CAJWCD010000008.1:0-49425 GCA_913020725.1 uncultured Pseudomonadota bacterium | reverse complement strand
CCAATCCGGAAAGTATCAGCAGCTCTTTTCCTTGGACGAGAACGAAGAGGTCGTTTCCCGTGATGTCCCCAAAGTTTTGGGCCGCATCAAGTGTTCGAAGACCGAGCCCGCAGCAGCCCTGTCTCAGGGGCACAATCAGAAAATCATGAACGTCCTAAAGCGCTTTTCCGACGAAGTGCGCCACCGGACCGCCCAGCAGAAGTTCAGCATGTCGCTGACGGTGGGCCAGACCTACGTCCTTCGCGAGCTGCGCGCCGCCTACTCGGCTCTGGATGGGGAGGAATTCGCTGACCTGCGGAGCCAGATCGCGCTCCTCGAGGAATCCTTCAAGCAGCCACTCACAGCTGCAATCAAGAAGCAGCTCAACATCATCCGTCGCAACGGCATCACCGGCAAGAACCTCGTGCGGATGCTCTCAGATCTCTACCACGACCACGGGATGAGTGAACACGACTTCCAGCTTCGCCACCGGGTCGAGCGCGACAGCGAAGATCTGCCGCGAATTATTTGCAGCGAATCTTTCGTTTAACATGCAAAATCCCGAGTCAATCCCTTTTCTAGTTGAAATTCTCACATGCCCCTCTAGGCCGCATTGGCCAACATTTGTTGTTGATCGCAGGCATTCATAGCCGAGCGCAATTTTTGGAGATGTTTGTATCCCTTGATTTTTCTCAAGCTCGGTTCAATTTCCAGCAAGGCTGTTGCCACCCATCGCTGTCTCTGACTGGAGTTTTTCCAACAGGTGACCCGATGCGTATAGTGCTCCAAGCGGCTGTTGATCGATTCAATGGCATTGGTTGTTTTCAGACTCACTCCCAAGTGATCAAAAACCCTCAGCCGATGGAGCGTGAGGGTTTCCTCAAGACCCTCATCGAGGCTGTTGACGGCAGACTGGTTGAGCAGACTCAGTTCCTTGCGGATGGCCATGAGCGTCTTCTTTGCCGATTTATAGCTGTCCTGCTGATAGGCTTTTTGGAGTTTTTTGCGAAATTTTCCCTGCTGAGACTTGGGCAGATAGGCAGTCACGTTTTCCCGCTTGTGCCACTGGCATCTTTGGATCAGGGCTTGCTTGCCAAACACCTCCTGAATCCCTTTGCGCAGCCCCTTGGCGCCGTCGATGATGAACAGGAGTTTGTGTTCATCCCTCAGTCCGCGATCCTTGAGTCCCTGGAGAAACTCCCTGCAAACCCGGTGATTCTCAGTATGGGATTCCACCATGCCCAAGACCGTCTTCCGCCCCTCCATCGTGACTCCCAGCGCAATGATCATCTCATTCTCGGCAAAGCTCTTGCCGTCCATGAAAACGGCAACGATGTCGTCACCGCCGAGGTCGCGGTTGCTCAGTTCCTTGAGCTTCCGGGCGGACGCTTCGATGAATTTGCGTGAGACACTGCTCTTGCTGATCCCGAAGGTCTCAGGGACCTTCCCGACGGCAATTTCATATTTTCTGGTGCTGATCCCGTTGAGGACTTGGGCAAACACACGCTCATCCACGATTTTGGGCGATTGGAGTTGTCGGTAACTTGCCAGTTCCATTTCCTGATTCCTCTCGGTATCCCGGACACGAGGCACCTGAACGGAAAGTTTTTGATTGCCCAGAAACACCGATCCCGGATTCGATCCCCAGCGGTTCAGAGACCCTTCCCGGCTGTGGCGTTCCCCGACCATGCGGCTGACTTCTTCTTGCAGCGCCTCTTCAACAGCCATCAACCCGATGGGAATCAATTGTTGAATCAGCAGCAAGCGGCTGTCAAACCCGCAGTCGCCCCCGACCAACTCCGTGTAAGCGGCCACTCGGTCTTTCACATTGCTTTTTGATCGCTTCTCTTTCACTGTCTTCATCAGACCTCCTTGATGGTGGATTGAGGTATGTCGGAAAAACTGCTTCAACATACCGGAGAGGAGGTCATGTTTCAAATTTCAACTAATCATAGGACATTCTCATGAAATTCACGGTCACACGCCAAGCCGACACTGCATTTGACGGGGGCTTGCGCGGTTTCTTCGAGTACCGCGATCTCGGCATCGCTGAGGCGACTTCCGGAAAGGTGCGGGCGCATGTCATCCGGGCACTGCCGGGCAACGAGCAGGAAGGCTCCGGAACGCACTGGCATGATCTCGAATTCCAGATGGTCTATATCCTCAAGGGGTGGGTGGTCTTCAAGTATGAGGGCGAGGGGGGCTTCCGACTCGAAACCGGGGATTGCGTCCACCAACCTCCGGGCATTCATCACGCCGAAATCGAACATTCCTCCGATTTGGAAATGCTGGAAATCACCCTCCCCGCCGATTTTGCCACGCAAGTTTTGGATTGATTGAACGTTCTTGAACAAGTTCCGCAACACTCATGCCTGATTCACCCCGTGAACCCTCCCCTCTAACGCCTCCGGAAGGGCTGTTTGCTGACCTTGCGCTGCGTCGTGAATTCAGTGCAAATGTCGTGGGTTTTTGCCGCCACCTGCGCAAGCACGGCTCCGGGGTCAGTGTGATGGAGCAGATGGACGCACTGCGTGGGCTGGAGCAGATTGATCTCTCGGACGAAGATAGTTTTTTCTGGGCTCTGCGGATCACCCTTGCTAAGAGCCAAAAGGAGCAAGAACTTTTCGACGAACATTTTCGGCATTTCTGGTATGTTTGGGACCATGCTGAATCGCTGAGTAATCGCGGGGAAGAGGAAAGTCAACCGGACACGGTGATCATTGACGACCGCCCAAAACAGCAGCAGTTCGTGAGCATCAGCGATTGGTTGAAAGACACGGATTCGGAAGCCACTGACGAGCAGGACGCAGCGGGCTACAGCCCCTACGAAGTCTTGACCGAACGCGATTTCAGCAGCTTCCAGGAGCAGGATTTGGACGAGGTCGCCCGGCTCATTCACGAGATTGGCAAGGCGCTCGCCGTGCGTTTCAGCCGCCGTACCATGCGCTCGCGACGGCGCGGCCCGCTGGATTTGCGGCGCACCATGCGTGACTCTCTGCGTCGAGGCGGGGAAATCCTTGAGCTTGCGCATCGACAGCGCAAACGGCAACGGCTCAAACTCGTGTTGCTCTGCGATGTCAGCAAGTCCATGGACCTCTACAGCCGTTTCCTCATCCAGTTCATCTACGCTTTCCAGAGCGTCTATCGTCGCATCGAAACTTTCGTTTTTAGCACCTCGCTGTGTCGCGTCACCGAAACGCTGCAAACTGAAGAACTGGAAGAAGCGCTGGATCGGCTCACCGCTACGGTTCCGGACTGGTCCGGAGGCACCAAGATTGGGGAATCACTGCAGACCTTCGTAAAGCACTATGGGTTGTCGTTGGTGGATCATGGTACGGTGGTGCTGGTCATCAGCGACGGCTGGGACACGGGGGACATCGAAGCACTCGATGAAAGCATGCATTTCCTCAAGCAACACGCCCGTAGCGTGCTCTGGCTCAACCCGCTGATGGGCAATCCCGGCTACGAACCAACCACCCGGGGAATGCAAGCTGCGCTACCGCATCTTGATCTGCTGGTCTCCGCCCACAATGTCGCCAGCTTGCGCACCCTCGTCCGCCAGCTTTCCCGCGTCCAGCACGGTCGGCAGCTTCGCGGGGCGTGACCTGACTCTTATGGAATCACCCACTAACGCTCCGTCGGTGGGGTGAACGGTATACGCGGATTCAACTCGTAAGTGCAACAGGCGGGTTGAATCCGCGTGCTGTTTTTATGCTATCTGATGTCATAAGTCCAGTTCCAGATTTGACCCACTCGATTTGACTTTTTTGTGATAGCAATGTCATTTTCTCAGCGGACGCCAAGCCGGGGCAAGAGCGGAATGATCAGTTCCAGCAGGGTGCTGAAGGGGGCCAGCTCGATTTCCCGATCAAGCAGCAAATCCAGTGGATGCACTGGAGTCCCGGAGGTGTCGAGACAACGTCCACATGTCAGGGCAGCGGTGCGGATTGTGGCGAGCCTTTCCCGATCAAACAACTCCAACGCAGCCCACCCGTTGCGGTACTTGTCAAGATACTCAACCTGTTCAAAACTGCCGAAGCAGGTGAGTCCGTTGCACGGCACCAGCGCGGTGTACAGCGGGAGCAGCGCCGGACTCAGTGTTTTTGCCCGCAAGCCCTCCAGCACCACAGCAAGCGTCAAGGGCATCGTCACGGTCCGTCCCCGCAGTTCTCCCTGCTCACAACGTAGGACTTCCATGCGCTTGCGGCCTTGCTGTTCCGCTGGAATCGTGTACCACGGGACTTCCGGAAACGCTCTTTCTGCTCGCACCCGACACTCCATGTCAAAGTGCATCCGGTGCAGCGCATGGTCCGGGTTGGGCAAGACGGCAAGCAGGTACTCGCGAATGACCTCGTTGAGCTCGAAGTAAACAAGGTCCGCTTCCGGATGCAACTTACGCATCTGTTCCGCAGCAAAACGATTCGCCCATGTCGAAAACGGCTCGCCACAGACAGGCTCCGGAGCCAAACCACGCACGATCTCGGTGAGGTGTGGCCAAAGCAACGAGAGCTTTTCCGGAATCGGTGAGTCACCCACCCGCGCATCGCGCCAGTTTCCGGAGATCAGCGAGAGGCGGCGTTCGCCCCCGTCGCGGGCACGGTCCGCGTCGGCTCGGCGCAACTCCGCAAATCCCGGAGCTTGCGGAGCAACCACATTTTCTAATGGAAACCGTCCATCCAGATTGAGGCATCCGGACCATGCTGCATTGGCGAAGGGAACCCCTGAATACGCACCGATCAAGTAGCTCTCGCCCTGCGGCAGTCCGGAGAGAGCCAAACGGTGCAGTGCCAAAAAAGTTGGCCCTTCCGAAGCTGTGAGGTGCGTGGCGGTTTGCAGGGTTCGGGTGCGTTGCAAGGAGGCCAGCCAATCCTGAGCTTGTGACGCTTCTGCATTCAAACGACGGAACTCCGCAGTCAGTGCTGCGAGCAATTCCGGCTCCAGTTCAGGAAAATGACGGGGCGTCGTCCAGAGGGATTTTGCATAATCGGCAAGTGTGGTTCCCCCATGTTGTCGCACAACGGTCGCCAAGCGGAACCGTCCAGCAGCTTCCAAGGCTAAGGCGGTCTCAACAGGAGTTTGGAGCATGGGATGCTTGCAGTTTCAGCAAAAGCCGCTAGGGTGCGAAGGGAACACTGCACTCAAAACACGAAATGTCCACAGTTCTCAAAATTCAGTGTCACTATCCCGGAATGCCCACCCCTCAGCGGGGACACGCTTCCGATGCCGGATTGGACCTTACGGCAATGTCGGTTGAGCAAAAACGCCACGACATCTTTTTCTTTGACACCGGAGTTTCGGTGCAGGTGAGTGCTGGATTCTACACTGAAATCGTGCCCCGCTCCAGCATCATCAAAACGGATTTCCTGCTTGCCAACAGCATCGGGGTCATTGATCCGGACTACCGAGGCCGCATCTTCGTGCCCTTCCGTCACCTCGGCAAGGGCGATGGTGTCGAAGCCGCCGAGCAATTGCTTGGACAGCGCATCGCCCAACTGCTCGTGCGGCGGCTGGAGCCTTGCACCGTCGAAATCGTCGAAATGCTGGGAACCACAGAACGCGGCTCCGGAGGCTTCGGCAGCACCGGAGTTTGACTCAAAATCCCCAATACAATCCGAGCAGGCTGGAGACGCCTCCGAGTTCGAGAACCTTTGCTTCGGTGGGGGCGAGGAGCGGGGCGGAGGTCGCTTGTTGGTTCAGGAAAACCCCCCACGATCCGAAAGGAATGCGCACGCCAAGGTTGTAGTAAACGGGACTGGTAGCTTGCCCAAAGAAGGTGCTGGCGTACCAGACGTTGTTGATCTTGACCAACTCCTGCACCTGTGCGTAGTGGCTACCGGTGCCAAAGCCGAAGTAGGGGTAGATGCCGCCCATACGCAGGTGGTAGGTGAGTCCGTAGTAGAGCGCACGGGAACTGATGCTCACCTCGGAGCCATCGGCAAAGGTCAGCTTGTTGGCATAGGTGGACATGCCGATTCCAAAACCTGCCGCCCAGCCGTTCATGATGTGATAGAAATCGAAACGGACTTGCAGAGGCTTCACCTGACGACTGCCCTTCATAGTGCCGTTGCGGGTCGCGATGGTGCTGAGGTAGCTTTCGCCCTTACCAATGCCTGGGGCAACCCTTGCGGTGTCCTGAATTCCGGAGGTGGCTGAAAAGTAGAGGAAGGTCTGCTTGATCGCCCACGCCGAGGGCGCCGCTGCTAACACCAGTCCTCCCAACACGGCGAGGAGCGCGAGTTTCATGCCGATGCGTCTCACCATTGCCACCCCAACTCGGTGAAGAGTACGAAATCCGTTTCATTCTGGAAGTTGCTGTAATCCTGAATGAAACCCACATCCCAGTGCAGTTGTGTACCCCAGCGCATTTTTGCCCCCATCGCAATCACGCTGGTGGGGATGGTGAGCGCAAAGTTGCGCTGCTGCTGCACTCCCACCACATTGGCCTCCTGTACACGCAGGGTTGCACTCGTCTTGGGGAAGACGCTCGTTTGTGACATCTGCTGATAAACCAGCGAAAAATCCTCGCTCCAGCGATGCTCCAACGCGATGAAGCGGTGGCGGAGGGAACTGGCAAGGCCGTTGTTTTTGTCAATGCGGGTGGTGCCATCTCCGAAGTACGCCAGCCAACTGCCGAAGCCTTTTGAGAAGAGCAGGTAGTGCCCCCAGTCGTTGCCACCACTGCGGATAAACTGCTTGATCCCCGTGCGATCCGTGTTGCCTACCTTGTACTCCAGCTTGAGGCTGATGGCGGGCAGCAACTCCCCGCCTTTGATGAAATTCCACTTCAACCCGGCAGAAGGCTCTCCGGCGACATGCGTGAAGGTTTCCTCGCTTGCGTAAAGAAACGCTCCGTCCTTGACCACATAAAAGGCATAGGTGTTCCGGGGCGAGTAGGCACGCCACCCGCCTCCAATAGAGGAATTGGAAACCCCGATCATGTCGTGAACCTTCTCGATGTAGGGGTCCATGAAGCCGCCGTCAAAGGTTAGGAAGGGCATCCGCAACGAAAGCTCCAGCGAGTTCGTGAGGCCATAGCGCCAGTCGAGCGTATGTCGTTGGGTTTCGACATCAAGGTAGAGGCTGAAGCCGCGCACTGTGTTGCCGTTCTCGTCGAGGAAATCTGCAATCGTCAACCCTCGCTTGAACTCGGTCGTGGTGATCTGCTTGCTGGGCGCCTGCGTGTTGTAGAACGAGTTGGCAGTCGCGTAGCCATAGGAAAGTCTTGCCGTGCCCCTGGGCAAGGTTTCCGGGCTTTCCGGATGGACGGCGAGGAACTGGTGCGTCAGGGGGTAGTGCGTCCTGACTTCAAACGGCCCCAGCCCGGTGTTTGGCGTACGCGCAAAGGTCGCACCACTCCACCCTAGCAGTCCGAGCAGAAGGAACAGAATATGCTTTGGCCTCATTTCTTGGTCACACGACTCCATGCTCCCCAAACCGACGGGGAAGTGATTGGACATAGTTCCAGTTCTGACATCGGCAGGACGCCCGAAAACTTGAGGGAAAAACGTAGCAAAAACGGGGATGGCGAAACTGAACGAGATGGTCCGGGAATTCCGGAACTCGGTGAACCAGAGCGTGGAGGGACTGGCGTTGCTGTTGGGAATGCCACCGGAGGACTATGCACGACTGGAGGAGGACTGGATTCCTCCGGATGATGTCCTTGAACGGCTCTGCTCGCTCTTCGAGTGGAACTTTCAGGACACCAAGCGCAGTGCTCTGCAATCCACCGGAGAACCCGCTGAGTCCCAAGCTCCAAGCCCCCCGCCTAAACTTCTACAGTCTGGCCTCCCACCCAAATTCTCAGAGATGTTGCGGGAAGCACGGGAAACGGTGGGGCAGTCTCCGGAAGGCGTGGCCACTCTGCTGGGCATCGACTCGCAGTTCTACCTCTCGATTGAACAAGGACTCACCCCGAGCGACGACCTGCTCCAGCAGATTTGTTCGCTCTTCCACTGGAACTACCGTCACGTCCGGCAGCGACTCATCAACCGCAACGCCGCCATGTTGTTCCAGAGGCCAACCGACAGCACACCTCCGGAAACGACAGAAACGGCTCTGGCTCCTGCACCCGGACCTGCGCTGGGAACACGAATTCAGGAGCAGCGTGAAGCGGTGGGGCAAACATTGGACGGGCTTTCGATTCTGCTCGAAATCAGCCCGGAGTTTCTGGCAGACCTCGAAAGCGGCGTGACGAATCCGGATGCCGCCCTGTTGCGCCGCATTGCCACACTGTTTCAGTGGAACTTCCACGAACTCCAGCTTGCCGAACTAAAACGCCGACTTCCAGATTTCCACCCTGCGGTGATGCGCCTGCCCAACGACGCGCAACCCCAGCAGCGCCAGCGACTCAAAAGCTTGCAAGACGCCATCGCCGAACCGTGGCTGCGGCTCACGGCCAAACAGCAGGAATCCGTCCTCGCGCAACTCGAACTCATCCGGGACACGGTGCGGCGTTGGGGCACTCCGCCTGCGGCGCCAGCAGCAAAACCTCCTGCCTCCTCTGAACCGGAACCCAAATCCGGAAAAACCAAACCATGACTTGGATGAAACATTCCCCCCTTTCGCAAAGGGGGGGCAGGAGAGATTTTCGGTTCGTTCTCGCACTTGCACTCTGTGTCGGACTGGCCTCTCCGCTTTCCGCCCAAGCCTTGCTCAAGCTCGGCTCCGCACGTCCGGACGAGGTGTTGACCTATGAGGAGGAAACGCTCTCCAGCACCACGGTACGGGACAACAACAGCACGACCATTGACGGCAGCCGCCTTGGACTCACCACACGCCGCAGGTCTGTCAACCTCTACTTCCTCTATGCCTACGACGATCTCAACCTACTCAGCTACGAGGGCAACACCGCGCTGGCCTCAGCGCTTTCCGACAATCTCACAGTTTCAGCCTCCGGCTCCGACCTCCCGGCCACACTTCAGGAGCGCGGCTGGTTTGTCTACTTGCCGCTGGGCATTGGCAGCACCCGGCTGCAACTCCGGGGTGGGTCTGCACTGGCTTCTGACACGAAGGATGTGAGTTCGGCGGATTTCCACACCTTCATGTCGCTGCTGTTCACGCTGAACCGCAAATCCAGCAACCGCCTCAGCATTGGAGCATTTCGGCAGGCGTTTCTCGGCGTGTTGGGGGATTGGATTCCCCTTGCTCAGTTTGAGTCGATTTCCTCAAATTCCGCATGGTCCCTCGGTTTCATCCACGTTCCGGGCTACTACGACCAGCCCGTGTATCCCTACTTCAGCTACGATCTGGCATCAAATTCCAACATTGCGCTGGAACTGATTTATCCTCGCAAGTTCTCGCTGTTCGCGTTTTTCGCTCACCGCTGGTCGCTCTTGCTGGAATTGGAGAAGGAATCAAGCTACTATCGTTTAAGCCAATCAAATCCGTGGAACAGCACAGTGCTGCGCTCAGAACAGTTCCGGCAACTCTTGCGCATCAACTACCACCTCTTCGGAAACATCACCCTTGGGGTGGGTTCCGGAAACAGTATGGACCGTCGCTTCACCCTCTACGACAAGAACCTCAAGGAATTGCGCAAGATCTCTCCGGAAGTGACCGCGCTCCACCAAGGGCACGTTGCCTTCACGGTTTATTTTTGATTCTGTCGTACATGAAATCATGCACTAAACGAGCTTTGGAAAGACGGTAGCGCCGTCGAGCAACATCCCAATGTCTGCTCCGGAGAACTTGTGTTTCGCGCAACTCGCATTCCCATTCGCGCACTGTTTGAAAACCTTCGAGACGGCGCAAGCGTTGAGGACTTTCTGGAGTGGTTTCCCGGAGTTCCCCCACAGTTCATTGAGTCTGTTCTTGAACATGAGGTTGCCTTGCTGAAGCCTCGCACCGCTTGCTGAAAATTCTCTTCGATCAGGGAACTCCGGTTCCACTGAGGAAGCACTTGGAACATCAGGTAAGTACAGCCTATGAGCAACAGTGGGATGCCCTGTCGAATGGAGACTTGCTCACCGCAGCAGAATCTGAGGGGTTTGACGTGTTGGTCACGACAGACCAAAATCTCCAATACCAGTAAAACTTGAGCGATCGTCAGATTTCCATCGTCGTGCTGACTTCAATTTCTTGGCCTCGAATGCAGCGTGTATTGGACGAGATCACTAAAGCGATCAATCAGGTTGCTGAGACCAAATACCAAGAAATTGACATTCCCTGAACCTGTTCTATCCAAAGTTTTCAAACATGACCCAATCCACCTTTCGTTTCTCCATTGACCGAGGTGGAACCTTCACCGATGTTTATGCCGAGGTTCCGGGCAAGCCGGAATTCCGGGTGGTCAAGCTGCTTTCTGAAGACCCGCAGAACTACCCAGACGCGCCCCGCGAGGGCATCCGTCGCATTTTGGAGGAAGTCACCGGAAAGGCCTTCCCGAAGGAGAGCTTTTCTGCCGCAGCAGTCGAGTGGATTCGCATGGGAACGACCGTTGCCACCAACGCCTTGCTGGAACGCAAGGGGGCACGCACGGCATTGGTGATCACGCAGGGTTTCCGGGATTTGCTCCAGATTGGCAACCAAACTCGACCCAAACTCTTTGATCTGGAAATCCGGAAACTGGATTTGCTCTATGAGCAGGTGATTGAAGTCGAAGAACGTGTGCGGTTGCTGCAAAAAAAAGAGGCAGAAGGTAATAGGGAGAAGGCCGAAGACACGAGGCTAGAAATCATTGAAGGAACAACAGGCGAGCAATTTGTGGTCTTGGCAAAACCAGATTTGGATGTGATTCGTCCAAAACTTCAGGAGGTTTATGATTCCGGAATCCGCGCACTTGCTGTCGTCTTCACGCACGCTTATGCGGTTCCGGACCACGAACAGTGGCTTGGGGAACTCGCCAGAGAGATCGGCTTCACACAGATTTCACTTTCGCATGAGGTCATGCCGATGGTCAAGATGGTCGCCCGTGGCGATACCACAACCGTGGACGCCTACCTCACCCCGCACATCCGCAACTACCTCGACAGCTTCCGGGCGGGATTTTCGGACGGGCTGGAAAGCTCACAACTCTTGTTCATGCAGTCCGATGGCGGACTCACCGACGCCGATCACTTCAAGGGCAGCAACGCGATCCTCTCCGGACCTGCAGGCGGCGTGGTGGGGTACGCTCGGACGACGTCAATTAAGAACTTCAACCGCCAACTGCCGATTATCGGTTTCGATATGGGCGGCACCTCCACTGATGTGTCGCGCTACGGCACTGACTACGAACTGACGCACGAAACCGAAACCGCCGGAGTTCGCATTCAAGCGCCGCAAATGCACATCAAGACCGTGGCCGCAGGTGGTGGTTCCCGACTTTTCTTCCGGAATGGACTCTTCGAGGTCGGTCCAGAATCGGCGGGGGCGCACCCCGGCCCGGCCTGCTATCGCAAACACGGACACCTCGCCATCACCGATGCCAATCTTATCCTCGGACGATTGCATCCGGGCTACTTTCCAAAAATCTTCGGCCCCACCGAAGATCAAGCGCTTGATGTCGAAGCCACTCGCAGTGCCTTTGCAAAACTGACTGCGACAATCAACGCTCACTCCCGTGAACGCGGACTTCCAGAAATGAGTGCAGAGCAGGTCGCGTTAGGCTTCGTCCGCGTCGCCAACGAAGTGATGGTGCGGCCCATCCGTGAAATTTCTGTGATGCGCGGGTTCGACACTAAGGAACATGTCCTCGCCTGTTTCGGCGGAGCCGGAGGCCAACACGCCTGCGCCATTGCCCGCGAACTTGGCATCTCACGCATCTTCATCCATCGCTTCGCCGGCGTCCTCTCGGCTTACGGCATGGGACTCGCCAACATTGTGGAGGAACGGCAGGAACCCGCCGCGTTGGTTTATGATGCCGACACCAAATCAACATTATCGGCACGACTCAATTCGCTGAACACAGTAGCCACAAACGCATTACTTCAACAGGGTTACCCTCAAAGCCAAATCGAGAGCAAACGTTTCCTCAATCTGCGCTATCAGGGTACCGACACCGCATTGATGATTCCGGAACCGGAGTCGTTAACTTACAACGCAGAACTAACCAATTGCAGTCTGGGCTTTGCCAATTCGAGCCCGGAACTGCAATCTTCGGCAGGGTCATTCCCGGACTACGGCCAAGCGTTCCGGGAAATCTACCGCCGCGAATTCGGTTTTGAACTCGTCAACCGCGACATTTTGGTGGACGACGTGCGGGTGCGGGTGACCGCTAACTCTCCGAGCTTGCAAAAGTTCCCGATTGCCAACAAATCCGGAACGCCGCAACCCGACAGCCAAACTCGTTGCTACTTTGAGAGCGGCTGGCACGACACGCCGATTTTCCTGCTCGATCAACTCGGCGCTGGGCAACGGCTCGACGGCCCGGCGATTCTCATGCAGGACACCTCAACGATCCTCATCGAACCCGGATGCTTTGCTGAAATCACTGAATTCGGCGATGTCGTCATCACCGTTGAAACCAAAACCCAACTTGAGATCGGCACCGAATCGGACCCGATCCAGCTGTCCATCTTCAGCAACCTCTTCATGTCCATCGCAGAGCAGATGGGCCGCACGCTCCAGCGCACCGCGATTTCGACCAACATCAAGGAACGCCTCGATTTCTCCTGCGCGATTTTTGACGAATCCGGAGGTTTGGTCGCTAACGCTCCGCATGTTCCCGTGCATCTTGGAGCCATGAGCGATGCTGTGCGACGGCAGATTGAACTCCAGGGCAATCAACTCCGGGAAGGTGATGTGCTGGTTTCCAACCACCCCATTGCCGGGGGGAGCCACCTTCCGGATATCACGGTCATCACTCCAGTGTGGCGCGACGGACACCCGATTTTTTTCATCGCCAGTCGGGGGCATCATGCGGACATCGGTGGTATTTCTCCCGGCTCCATGCCTCCGTTCTCCCGCAAGCTCCTCGAAGAGGGTGTGTGCATCAAGAGCTTCAAACTCGTGGAAAACGGCGTGTTCAACGAAGAGGGCATCACCGAGTTGCTGCTCGAACCCGGCACACTGCCACGAGGTCCGGGCGAAGCGTCCATGAGCGGAGCGCGACAGCTTTCCGATAATCTCTCTGATCTCAAGGCGCAGGTCGCTGCCAATCAACGCGGCATTGATCTCTTGCTGGAGATGGTGGAGCATTACTCGCTCGACGTGGTGCAGGCGTACATGCAGCACATTCAGGCCAATGCGGAAGCAGCGGTGCGTCAGATGCTCACGGACTTGTCGGAACGCGAAGGGCTCAAGAAGGTGGATTCACTTTCGGCGCAGGATTTTCTCGATGACGGCAGCCCCATCGTGCTGAAAATCACCATTGACCGTCGGGATGGCAGCGCGGTGTTTGATTTCACCGGCACGGGTCCGGAGCTTTGGGGCAATCTCAATGCGCCTCGGGCGGTCACGAATTCTGCAATCCTCTACGGCCTGCGCTGCCTCATCCCACAAGATATTCCGCTCAATCAAGGTTGCCTGAACCCCATCAAAGTGATTGTTCCGGAGGGCACCCTGCTTTCACCCTCGGAACATGCGGCAGTGGTTGGCGGCAATGTTCTCACTTCGCAGCGTGTCACCGATGTCATCCTCCGTGCCTTTCACGCCTGTGCCGCCTCACAGGGTTGCACCAACAACTTCACCTTCGGTAACGAACACTTCGGCTACTACGAAACCATCGGCGGAGGCGCGGGAGCTGGAGCCTCATGGCATGGGCAGTCCGGAGTCCACACCCACATGACCAACACGCGCATCACCGATCCAGAAATTCTGGAGCGGCGCTTTCCCGTGATGCTCCGCGAGTTCTCCATCCGCCAAGGCACGGGTGGTGACGGAAAATTCCGAGGCGGCGACGGACTGGTCCGGGAAGTTGAGTTTCTGGAACCGCTCAATGCGGCGATCCTCTCCGAACGCCGAGTGTACGCGCCCTACGGACTTGACGGAGGGGAACCCGGAACCTGTGGGCGCAATCTTTTCCTGCGCAAGGACGGCACCACGCTTTCCCTCGGTGGCAAGAACGAAATCCACGCCGAAGCCGGAGAACGCTTCCGCATCGAAACACCCGGCGGCGGCGGCTACGGCACCCCTGACAAGAAATCCAAATGACCAAAACTGGAAGTTGCCTCTGCGGAAAAACCACCTACCGTGTGGATTCACTCAACAAGGATATCGTCTGGTGCCATTGTACGATGTGCCGCCGTGCATCGGAGACCGCCGCTGTTCCGTGGATGACCGTCTCGCGCAATGAATGCCACTGGACCGGGGACGCGCCTCAAAAATTTCAGTCCTCGGATCACGGCACCCGTTACTTCTGCGGCACTTGCGGTTCGCCGCTCGCATTTTGCGCGACCAAGCATCCGGACGATCTCGATCTTACCGTCTCCACTCTGCAAAACCCGGAGCAGTTTGCTCCCGTCCGGCATGTCTCGACCTCCACCCGCCTGCCGTGGTGGCCTGCCGATGACTTGCCCGCCAAAATTGAAATTCCAGAACAGTCCGGCTAGGGTTATGATTCTGACCACCTGAGAAACTGCCATGTCTGAAACAACCCTGTCCCTCACCGAATTGCGAGCACAGATTCGTAGCCGTGCCTGGACCACCTTGACTTCCGGAGTCGCCAAGGGCTTTGTGCAGGGGAATCTGGTGATGCTCCCCAAAAGCCATGCGTTTGAGTTTCTGCTCTTCTGCACGCGCAACCCCAAACCGTGTCCCATTCTAGATGTGTTGGAACCGGGGATGGTGGAACCCAGCATTGCCCCCGGAGCGGATTTGCGCACCGACTTGCCGCGCTACCGGATTTATAGAAACGGAGTTTTGACGGAGGAAGTGGAAGACGTAACTGCGTACTGCAATGGGGAGATGGTCAGTTTTCTGCTCGGATGCAGCTTCTCGTTTGAGCGCGCACTGCTGGAGGCAGGATTGCCGATCCGGAACATGGAGGAAGGCAAGAACGTTTCGATGTACATCACCAACCGCGCATGCGTTGCTGCTGGCCCCTTTCACACACCGATGGTCGTCAGCATGCGCCCGATGACCTCCGGACAAGCGGTGCGGGCCGCGCAGATCACCACGCGCTTCGAGCGCACCCACGGCGCTCCCATCCACTGGGGTGATCCGGAAATCCTTGGCATCCGCAATTTAGACGAGCCGGATTTCGGGGATGCCGTCACTCTCCACCCCGGCGAGATTCCTGTCTTTTGGGCATGCGGAGTTACCTCTGCGTTGGCAGCAACTTCAGCAGCCCTGCCGCTTGTCATCACCCACGCTCCCGGGCATATGTTCATCTCTGACCTACGGGACGAGGAGATGACACTGTTTTGAAAAAATCTGTTGTAAAATTGGACGGAGTTGCCCTGCGATTAGCAGGGAAAACTCAGGCGGGTTGTTCCTCGTAGCTGAGGGCGGGGGCACTCTCTTGGTGAGAGAAGGCGGAGTTGACTTCGCGGAGGTCCACCTTGTTCGCATCAGACATGCTGCGCATGGACTTCACGAACTGCTGGCGGGCCTCGCGGATTTCCTCGGCAGATGGTTTCTTGGCCTTGAGCGCAGAGACGATCGCCTTGCGCGTCTGCTCCGGGAAGCACAACACCACGGCTTCCTGAATGGACTTGTCGGCTCCGGAAATTGCCGTCACCACCACATCCGGCGGCAGCTTCCGGACCACCTCCACCAGCACCTCACGGGGTACGAAAGGGATGGAGTCGAAGATGAAGCAGCGGCTTTCGATTTCCTCGCTGAGCTTCTGATCGGTAACGCGCAAACCGTTGAGCAGTTCCTCACGGGTGGTCGGGTCGGCGTCTCCCAGCACGTCCGCGACAAAGCGGATGCCGTCAACCGACACCGAGTTCTCGTCCGGAACTGTCCGTGCCTTGTCCGCCAAATTATAGGCCACCTGCTCCACGAGCTTGGTGGGTAGTTCGCTGAGCCGTCCCAATTCGACGGCAACCAGAGTACGCTCGTCCTTGGAGATGTTGTGGAGGATTTCTGCGGCCTGTTCGCTGATGAGTCGGCTGATGACGATGGCCTTGATTTTCGAAGGTTCATCGTTGATGAGATAGCTCACTTGCCCCGTGGACATCTCCTCAAGGAAGCCGAAGAGGTTGGTCGTCGGTTGTTCCGGAGCAATCAGTTTGCGGGTGAGCAGAAACATCGCGACGTTCTTGAGTGTCGTGTTTGCTTCTGCCGTGGAAACCTTTGCATCACGGGCGAGTTGTTCGAGTTCCAGAAAAGAGTCTTGCGGCATCACCCGACCAAACAGACTCCGGGTGGTTTCCGGGCCAATGACCGCGAGTAGTTGGGTGAGCGATTCCATTGACTGCTTGTCGCGGGTCATCTCTTGAATCAAGTCCTGCTTCCAATCATCCCGTCCCACAAGTTGCTTGACGATGTCTTGCGCCATGCGCTCGTTGCTCTCTTGCAGCAACGCCTCCTGCACCTGAGATTCCTGCGTCTGCAAATACTTCCTCCGAGATTCCTCCACCGACTCCAACGTCTGTTGGGGGGAAGGCAAAGCCATCGCTCCCATTCCCGGAAGTGCAAGCTGCTGCTGCTGTGCGAGCAGCTTCGCCAGCCCTTGTTGTTCCGCAGACTGCATTCGGTTCAGTTTCCACAAGACGAAGAGCAGCAGCAGCAGCAGCAACGCCAATCCTACCGCAAGCACCTTCTCAACCAACGTCATCGCTTCCCACAACCCTGGAGGCGGACCGTCGACCACAGGTTCCGGTTGGGTTTTAGACGTCTCTTGGGGTTGCTCGCCTTTTTGCTCGTCGGCTTTGGGGAGAGTGGCCACGACCACCGCTGGTTTTTCGGGTTCCGGTTTTTCTGCTTCGATGGTGGCCGGTGCCGCTTGCGCTTGCGCGACTGGAGGCGGTTCCAATGCCTGTGGCACGATCGGCACAAAGTTGAATTCGTCGCCGCGTTCGTAATCGAGTCCGCTGAGGATAGGAACGATCTCAGAAATGTAGGTGTTCAGCGAAGGTGAAACCTCCTTGTGCATCACAAGGTCAACCTGCATCCGCAGAATTTCCCAGTACTTCTCACCCTTTGCTTGCGCAGGATTCACCATTGGCCCAAAACCAGGCAGCGCCTCGTGTTCAACGCCAGCCACACGTTGCTCGCCCGTGAGCTTGACACGCAGCACATAATCGCGGGGTTCGAGGTAATACTTGAGACCGTTACGGATCGCTTCCTCAATCTCGAACTGTCGGATGGTGAGTGACTTCACCCGCTCCTGTGCCCCGGAAATGTTGGGCAGCACCAAGCAGACCCAGAGCAGCCCTAGCACTCCTGCCAGAACGATTGCGTTTCGTCGGATCATCGTCGTGTCAGTTTGTTGAGGTATTTGCGGAGATTTTTGTTCTCTGGATCAAGTTCTAAGGCGCGTTGCCAGTTTTCTGCGGCCATGCTGGTCCAGTTGAGCCGATAGTAGATCGAACCGAGCATTTCGTAGCCCTGCGAGGAGTAGGGATTGATCTCCAGCGCTTTGCGGATGTCATCAATGGCGCTGTCGAAATCGTTCTGGAAGTAGGCTTCGCGGGCTTGCAACAGATAGCGCGTGGTTTCCATCCGCGCCTGCATGTCCACGTCCTCTGGCTGAATTTCGGGTTTTTCCACTTCTGGTTCTGCCTCGGCAACCGCTTCTGCTTTGGCCGCAGGGATTTCGGCTTCTGCCTTTTCTGTGGTTTCACCCTCTGTGGTTGCTTCTTCAGCAGCCGCAGTTTGCTTAATCCGCTGGGCTTCTGCAGCCTGTTTGGCCTCCTCGTGTTCGGCGGCGGCGTTGCTCAAACGCTCAACCCGCGCTTCCGAAGGCTTGGACGTTGGCACATAGACGACCTTGAGGACATCCTGTGCCCGCAGGTTCAAGCCCTCCACCCGATCCGAAAGCACTTGCCGCAGCACTTCCACATTGAAGAGCGAGATGGGTTGATTGACCACGACAAAGATGGTCGTGTAGGTCTGAATCTGATTGATGATTCCTACCACACGTTTCTTCTCGGTGGGCACCCAGACGTTGTTCTCAAACCCCGGAAGCTTGACCTTGGAAATCTGTTTGTTGCTCTTGGAAATCGGAATCGTCTGGAGGGTGTACTTGACGCTGACGGTGACGCCGACGTATTCGCTTGGGAGTTGCTCCCGGAGGATCACGTCAAGCTGCTGCTCTAGGTCGCGTTCGTGCTTGCCCTGTTCCGGCGGAGGGGGGAGTCGGATATCTCCAGCTTCGGAACGGGTGACAGTGGCGTTGTCCTCTCCCGGAAGCGGCTCGATCTCACCATATTCCGCCTGCTGCATTTCCTTGAGTTGCTGAAACGGCACCGCGAGCAATTCCTCAAGGCTACGCCGCTTGCCCTCCGCTTGCTCGGCGGCTTGCGGGGAAGGGTCATCCACGACCTCCGCTTCCGGTTCCGGAGCAGGTGGGGTGTCCGCCGACCACACTGGGGCACTGCCTGTCAGCATGATAATCCCGGACAAGACAAGTGCTTTTTTGAGCCACGAAGGGCGCGAAGCAACGCGAAGCATTCTGTCTTTATTGCAGGTTCTCCAGCATCTGCCGCACCTCCTCGTCACTCGGATCCAGCCGCTGGACGTGCTGCCAAACCTCCAGCGCCTTATCCTTCTCCTCAAGCAGGAAGTGGAGCGAGCCTTTCATCTTCATCAAAAATACCTTGTCCATGCGACGCACCGCGATGCGCAGTCCCTTGTCGGCCCATTCCAAGCCTCCCACATAATCGCCGGTCTGGAACGCCTCCAGAATCTTGTCCTTGTAATCCCGGAGTGCAGCAACCTGTTCAGAGGAAACCGAACCAAAGTTTCGTTCTGGGAAACGCTTGCGGATGATGTTGAGCGTGTCCCCGCGTTCGGCGTTGAAATTGACGGCCAGTGGGATCGCCTCCTGTAGGAAGGTGTCCACGTCTGGAAGCACGACCTCGTCGAGCAGCAGGTCGATGTTCATCTTGATGTTGCTCGACGACTCCGTTGCTGATTCTGTATCGATCAGCGTGAACTTGACATTGACGACAAACTCGTTGGGCGACACATATTTCTGCACCAATTCTGTGAGCTTACGCATGATGATCTGCTCCTCGTAGGGGGCCACGCTGTCAGAGAAGGGTTTAGGAAATGAGGTGCGCTGCACCGTTACGCTATCGCCGCGCTGGGCGTTGTAGAACTCTTGCACCGGAATGAGTTGCTGGATGAACTGCTCCTGACTGCCCGGCAGCGTGTTGTCCAAAAGCACCTGCACCTTGACCGAAACGACGGCGTACTTGAGTTCGTAGTTGGAGTCTGGATTCACGCTGCGCACACGCTGGGTGGGCGTGGGTTCATCCAGTGTGACAGGCAAGTTTCCAGCATTTCTTTCGGCACCCGCCTCGCCCTCTTCGGAAGTTTGGGCCTCCGGCATTTTTGGAAGTGGGAGAGCGTCCACGGGAGTGTCAATCGGTAGGCTCTTGAGCTGGACCTCCTGCAAGAGCTTCTCGTCCCACGACACGACCACTGAAACGTTGTAGCGCTCCGGAGCAAGGTAGCGGGCCAGAAGTTGATCAATATGCTCCTTGAGTCGCAGTTCATAAACTGCCGTTTGCAGGCTGAACTGCTTGCTCGTTGCGTCCTGAAGCGGAACGGCGATGACGAAATTTGGACTGTCGATGGGGTGGATCAGATTGGAACTGAGGTCGCCGCGTTGCAGCACAATCCGCAGGGTGCGCCGGTACCCCTCTGTTTCCTCGATGACGTCGATCGAGTTCTTGCCGCCCTGGGTGCGTTGCGTGAAGAGCAGTTTCTTGACGACGGGTTTGGCCGCAATTTCCTCCTCTTGCGGTGGTTCCGTCTGTTTGTCCCCACATCCGGAAAGCAGAATCATGCAGAGGACCGCCAACATGCCCGCAAGCTGCCGCGAGGGAGCCAAGCGCCCTCGCGGCACCTTCCGGCACTCGAGCATTTCTTTTACCTTCAGAATTTCCATCCGACCGCAAAGTAAGAAGCACTGGGCAATTTGAGCGCAGTGGTACTGGTGAGCATGAGGAGGTAGTTGTAGCCCAGCGTCAGTTGCTCTGCAACTGTGACGGACACCCCGGTTTTTAAATATGGAGGCGAATTGATGGAGGTGGCAATCATCATCCCCAAGCCGAGGTTCAGTGTGACCGCCCCTCGGTTGCTGCCAAAGCCTACCACATCGTAGCCCACCACGCCGTCCACCATCACCCCGCTGGTGCCGCCGCTGACTTTTTCGGAAGCGGTGAGCTTGCTGTTGTCATCGCTGAAAAACGCAGCGCTGATTCCAGAAGTCCAGCCCTGATTGAGCCGCACCACCCGCTCTGCGCCCAAGATGATGGATTGATGGAGCACGGTTTTTCCTGAACGGGGGGAGGGTTCGTTGATTGGCAGGGTCATCTTGCCCAGATAGACGTGCAGGTATTCCTCGCGTTTCATCGGTTCGCTGGTGACGATGCGGGAATAGATGATCTCGCCCTTTTGCGCCTCATACGCATTGAGTGACACGGAAAGCTGTCGGTCGCTCATGAAGAGCGCAATGTCGATGAAGCCCTCGACGTTGAGTTGCTGGGCGGTTTCGCGGCGGTATTCGTCATCCGCGATCCCACGGGTGATCTTGAGGTAACTTCCGGAAATCTGTGTGCGGATTTGGCTACAGGCTTCGCAGACGCTCACCTTGAGCTTGGGCAACCGCGTCAGCACCTGATGCAGTCGGGCCGTGGCCACCTTCCGGAAGTGGTTCGGCAGCTTGTCGCCGTAAGAAATGCTGGAAATCGCCACCGAGTTGGCCTTGTCGAACAAGCCCTCCGTTTCCTGCTTCAGCTTAGGCATGATCTGCTCCAACAGCGTGAGGTGGGGATCGCCCCAATACTGAAGTTCCTGCACCTCGGCTTCCTCGGACTCCGCCTGTTTTTCGGAGATGCGCTTTGAGGAACGTTGTGGTTTCTCCGGAGGTTCCGGGTCAGAACTGGAACAACCCACCGTTCCAAAGAGGAGGATGGATAGGGTCAGGAGTGCAAGGGGTAGTTTGCTGAAGCGAAGCAAGGTGGAAGTCATGCAGGGTTCACAAAAGCCAAAAGGTCTCGGAGAGTCTTCTGCAAGTATGATTCCACCACTGGTGTGCTTCTTGCTGAATTCCTTGTTCAGACGGCTTATACCGTTTACGATTAGAAACCTTCCATTGACATTCATGGATCACTCAAGCGAAGCCGAAGAGATTTCAATGACAATGGCACATTTGAATCACAAATTGGTATTATGTTCGTAGCTACTACCACTATATCATTTAATGATATGCCCCTACCAAGCAGTTGCTCATTGGATCCGGACTGATTGAAAGCTCACATCGGCATCTCATTCAAAAACGGCTCAAAATCCCGGGGGCTTGGTGGAAACTGGAGAATGCCAACTCCATGCTCGCACTCAGAGTCGCCCGGAAAAATCAACGTTGGACCAACTACTGGATGCAGCACATACCGGACTGATTAAGCAAAAGTCTTACTTTTACTTGCACCCTTTCGCAATGAGCACAAACCCTTCATCATCCCACTGGTCTGCCTCCGGGACCGCCAAGGAGCGGTGGCTGGCAACGCACCCCGAACTGCTGGATTCGCTTGCTCCGGAAGTTGGCAGTTTGCCCTTCCAAACCGAGCTTGCCCCCGAACGTGCCCCACTTGGCGAGGAACACCAGCACTGGACGCAATCCCTTGCACCTTGGATCACAGCTACAGAAAAATCCGGGGATGGTTGCCACGCTGCCGAGCAAGCATTGCTGTTGTCCCAACTGGCCGCCGCCCTTCAGCGTGGCGAAACGGGGGTGGTGCTTCCGGACCCCTCGGAGGCGACCCCATTGCTTGGCGACGCAGACGCAAACCGCCCCTTGATCGTGCATCCAGATTCCGGGTTGATCCAACCTCGACACCTCTGGCAACTGGAGCAGCAGGTCGCCCAACAAATCCGGAAGCGGTTGGCGATGCAACTGACCCTGCCTGCCCCGCAAAAAGTCGAGTCCGTGCTGGAGCAGGTGTTGCAGCGCAACCCACTGTGCTTTGGGGAACAGCCGCTGCAACTGGATTCCTCGCAATTGCGAGCTGTCCTGCAAGCTTTAATCTCCCCACTGCTGACCATCACCGGAGGTCCGGGCACCGGAAAAACCGCCATCGTCCTCACTATTCTCCGGGTGCTGCAACGGTTGGGGCTGGCACAGTCCATTGCCCTCGCGGCTCCCACAGGTCGTGCCGCCCGACGCTTGCAGGAATCCCTAGAATCCGGATTGCGCAGTTTGGGTACACCCCTGCCTGAAGTTGAACAAGCACTGGCTACGGTGGGCGCTCAAGCCCAAACCCTGCATCGACTGCTGGGATACGTCCCGCGTCAGGGGCGGTATCGCACCCATGAATTGAATCCCCTGCTCCATGACGTGGTGGTCGTGGATGAAGCCTCGATGATCGACCTGCCACTGCTCGCGCAACTGCTCCGAGCCACCCACTCGCGTTTGCCTTACCAGCCTTCACCCGCACGGCTCATTCTGCTAGGGGACGCGCATCAACTTCCTTCGGTTGGTGCGGGAGCAGTTTTGGCCGATTTGGTTTCCGGGCAAGGCGGATTGAGCAGCGGACAGCAAGCAGCGTTGCGCAAACTTGTGCCCGCACACCACGCGGCCTTCAGCGAGACTGCGACGCAGTCAACTCCGGGGTCTGCGGTTCGCCTGCAACAGAGCTATCGGCAAGCCTCCGGAGATTCCGGCGGGACACAAATCCGGAAACTCGCTGCTGCTGTGCTGGCCCTGCCTGCGAGTTCGACGCTTGCCGACCTGCTCCCCGTCTCAGCAAATCCAAACTCCCTGCCGGATTCCGGTGTGGCTCGCTTGGCCCCGGAAGCCTGTCCGCTCACCGATTTCCTCGCCTGGTGGCGGGAGGAGGTGCAGAACTCATTCGAGTTTCAGGAGAATCTGAACTTCAACTACCACCCAGATTTTCCGGAAGACGAACAGGAACGGTTGCGGCAAGTGTTCCGGCACCTCAACCGACGGCGCATCCTCTGTGTCACCCAAGTGCTGTCCACGGGGGCAGCGGCGATCAACCAGCGTATCTTGGGGCACAAGCCTAGCATTTCTGGAGCAGAAACTCCGCCCGGACACTGGCCTGCGGGAACCCCGGTGATCGTCACAAAAAATCTTTACGAACATCAGCTTTACAATGGTGATCAGGGTGTGGTCTTGAACTTCACCCACCCAGAAAACGGGAATCGGGAGCCTCGGCTGGTTTTTCCGGTTGAAGCCGGATACCAGACCCTCTATCATCATGGTCTTCGCCACCTTCAGCCCGCCTACGCGATCACCGTGCACAAGAGTCAAGGATCCGAGTATGAAGGGATTGCGCTAGTGCTTCCAGAACGTACCGAAATCGAAGCCTCCGGAACGAGCCGAGTGCAGCAGTTGCTGACCCGCGAAATGATCTACACCGCCCTCACCCGCGCCCGCCGACAAGTGATCGTGCAGGGGGAATTGTCCGTGTTTGAAAACGCTGTCGCACAGCCGACCGTCCGTGTCACCGGACTCGGCTTCGCCCTGCAATCCCACCTCGCGTCGCAGCCTTCGGGAGCCTTGGTATGACGAAGATTTTGTGCGGCCTGCTTGCTGGGATTGCCTGCTTGCTTGGCCTCCCTAGGACTTTGAGTGCCGAGAAACTGCTCGACCTGCACCTAGTCGCCCAGCAAGGCTCCGGTGAGGAAATGCAGGAGGAACTGGCTTCCGGAATCGCACTTAACCTCTCTGATGAAAACGGTCGCACGGCCCTGCTGCACTCAGTGCTGTACGGGAATCTCGTCACCGCCCGAGTGCTGTTGGCCGCCGGGGCGGACCCGGAAGTGCAGGACAACCTTGGGATTGCCCCCCTTCCGTTAGCGATTCGGCAAGGCGACATCGAAATGATCCGGCTGCTGCTTGACAGCGGAGTTGGTCTTGAAACTTCACTTGATGATGGCTCAACTCCCCTGATCCTTGCTTCACTGGAAGGTCAATCCGCCACAGTCCGCACCCTGTTGCAGCACGGTGCCAGCGTTAAGGGCCACAACCGCAATGGCGAAACCGCCCTCATCATGGCCGCCTTTGAGGGACACTTGGGCATCGTCCGGATGCTCTTGGAATCCGGGAGCCAGCTTAACGAGGAAAGTGAGGAAGGCTTCACTCCCGTGCTAGCCGCCGCCAGCAACGGCTACACAGAAGTGGTCAATTTCCTCATCCGCCAAGGGGCCGAGGCCGAAAGCGTTCCCATGGAATTCAACCCCATCACCTCCAACTCCTTTGGGAGCCAGCGGCAGGGTGTGGGCATGAATGATCCGTTTTTGCCCGGAGATGACTGGCCCGGCTCCGAGCTGGTCAGCGCCGCCATCGAGGGGCGACTGAGCCTCGTCAACCGCCTGCTCGACAGTGGAACCGAGGTCAATCAGCAAGATGATGCCGGACGCACCCCGTTGATGGAGGCCAGCGCCTTTGGCCGCATCAGCGTGGTCAAGCGCTTGATCGAAGTCGGAGCCGATATCAACGCACAAGACAATCAGGGCATCACCGCCTTGATGCTTGCCACCCTTGAGGGCCGCGTGCGCGTGATTGTCCTGCTCCAACAGCACGGAGCCAACGTCAATTCTGCAGACGCCGAGGGGATCACGGCGCTGATCCTCGCAGCCGATGAAGGGCGCATGGAAATCGTGCAGATGCTGCTCGACAACGGGGCCAACATCAACCAGCCCAGCCAGAGCAATAGCACGGCGCTCATCGAAGCGTCTCGCGAAGGCCGCACCGAGACCGTGGAACTGCTGCTCCAGCGCGGCGCCGATCCCGCGCTCAAAGACCGCTTCGGGCGTACCGCCTTTGATGAAGCTGAAAACGAAGGGCACAAGGACATTGCCAAACTGCTCAAAACCTCCCGCTAACTCCGTTTTGCATGTCCGATTTGGAACAGCCAAACCTCTACAGCCTAAACCCCTAATCCTATGTTGAGTGCCTCTGTGACTCCTACCGCCCAAGGCTATTACGGCCCCTTCGGCGGCATGTTCATCCCGGAAATTCTCAAGACCACCTTTGACCAACTGATCACAGCGTTCAAGGAGGCCCAGCGCGATCCTGAATTCTGGGAGAGCTACGTCAAGATTATGCAAAGCTACTCCTGCCGCCCCACTCCCGTCACTCCGCTGGACAACATTGCGGAAATGCTGGGGGGGCATTTTCGGTTGCTGTGCAAGCGCGAAGACCTCAACCAGACGGGTGCTCACAAGGCAAACAATGTGATGGGGCAGGGACTACTCGTCAAGCGCATGGGCAAGTCCCGTGTGATCGCGGAAACCGGTGCAGGGCAGCATGGGGTGGCCACCGCAACCATGGCCGCGAAGTTCGGACTAGATTGCACGGTTTACATGGGGGCACTCGATGTCGAACGACAACGACCCAACGTCTTCTGGATGGAACAACTGGGCACAACCGTCATTCCGGTCACAGAGGGCACAGCCACTCTCAAAGACGCAATCAATGCCGCAATGCGCGACTGGGCGGAGAGCATGGAGGACACGCACTATGTCCTCGGCACCGTTTGTGGCCCGCACCCCTTTCCGGAAATGGTGTCCTACTTCCAGTCCATCATCGGACATGAAGCACGGGAGCAGGTGCCAAAAATCACAGGGGGTGCGCTTCCGGATCGCATCTACGCCTGCGTGGGTGGCGGCTCCAATGCGTCGGGGATATTTCTCCCGTTTGTCGACGACCCGGAGGTGGAATTGGTTGGTGTGGAAGCGGGGGGCAAAGGTTTGGATTCCGGGATGCACGCAGCTCGGATTCCCGCTCGGCAAGTGGGCATCGCGCAGGGTTACAAGACCTACTTCCTGCAAGATGAGGAAGGGCAGATGCAGCACACCCATTCGATTGCTGCCGGACTCGACTACATCGGCATCAGCCCCATCCTCAGCTACCTCTACGATGAAGGGCGGATACGCTTCACCGCTGCCACGGACGAGGCGGTGGTGGATGCCACCAAGTTGCTGATCCGCAAGGAGGGCTTGATTCCGGCGTTGGAAAGCAGCCACGGCTTGGCCGCCATCCTTGCCGAAGCTTCAAACTTTCGCAAGGGCGAGACGATCCTTTTCAACCTTTCCGGACGCGGCGACAAAGACATCTTCAACATCGCCGAAGCGATTGGTGACGAAAAATGGCGGGACTTCATCCGACAAAAAGCCGCACAGCTTTGAACAAGATGCTATGCAGACAGATTCATTAGAAACCTACATCCGAGAACGACTTCAGCAACGCAAGCTGCTGCTGATGACCCACGCCGTGGTCGGCTATCCGTCCCTTGAGGCAAGCTGGCAGATGCTGGAAATCATGCAGGAGGCCGGAGTTGATTTGGTCGAGTTGCAGATGCCCTTCAGCGAACCGATTGCCGACGGCCCCCTTTTTGTGAAGGCGAACGAAGGAGCACTCCGAAACGGCATTCGCTGGCAGGATTACTTCGGGCTGCTGAAGCGGGCGAGTGACGCCTTCGATTTTCCAGTGCTGATGATGGGCTACTGCAACACCGCGTTCCGGATGGGCTACGCGGCATTTTGCGAACGCCTGCGGGCTTCTGGCGGTAGCGGTTACATCATCCCGGATTTGCCCGTGGAGGAATTTGGCGAGTTGTGGGAACCGAGCGCAGCGCACCACCTCAGCCCGATCATGCTCTGCACCCCCACCAGCACAGACGAGCGTTTGCAGGAAATCTGCGAACGCGCTAACGGTTTTGTCTATTGCGTGGCCCGCAAGGGCGTGACGGGGAAAGCGACAGCACTGGATGTGGGTGTGACGAAATTCCTGCAACGCTGCCGGAAATTCACCTCCGTGCCGCTCGGACTCGGTTTTGGACTGTCACAACCCGAGCATCTTAAAACGCTGCATGGTCATGTGGAGGTGGCAATTGTGGGATCAGCGTTGTTGCGGAGTTGGGAGGAAGGCGGAGCGGAGCAGTACCGAACCCACCTGATGCAGCTGGCGGAAGCGCGGGGCTGATCAGCCTTCCGGCTTCGCGGGCTTGACCGTAAAGGTACGGACTTCCGAAATCGCCTGCCGTCCACTGGCCTGTCGTCCCACGACGCGCCAGTGCAACTTGTTGCGCTCAAACGATTCCATCAGCCCCATCGCCATGCCCGGCAATTCTCCGGACAGCGGCACGAGTTCCTTGTCGGCAATCCAGCGGTCGCCCTGCGGCAGGTCGAAGTAGGCGCCGGCGTCCTCGAATTTCTTGTCCACGCCCACCTGAATCTTGAACTCCCCGTAGGCGAGGCTGTCCCACTGGAAGAGGAAGAGTCCGTTTTCCTCGAACATGAAGTTCTCTGGCGGCAGGAGCAGCTTGATGTCGCTGAGCTTGAGATCGTCGGATTTGATCTCGTTGTTGTTCTCCTTGACCTCCTTCAGCAGATTGTCCGGGTCGGCGGTTGCGGAAATCTGGTAGGTGCCGAGCAACTGATCTTCCGGAAGCACATACTCCAGTTCGTAAGTCACCACCTCGCCCGGCGCCATCACCGGGGTCACGGGCGTGGCCACCAAAGTGCGGCGACGCGGCTGGCGGGTGTTGAAGATCTCCACTTTCGAGCGCACGTTCCGGATGACATCGCCCCCCACGTTCATGAGGTTGAGGCGCATACGCATCGTTTCGCCCCGCAGGATGTGTTTGGGGATCACCTGAGCCGATTCCCAGCGTAAATCCGGCGGTTCGAACTCCAGCTTGCGCATGATACCGCCGCCTGTGGAACTGCCCATTGCGTCGCGGACGAGCGCAATATCCTGCTCGCTGGCAATATAAAAACGCCGCTCATCCCCCGGTTTGGTTTCCATCAGCACCTGCCGGAATTTATCGGACCACAACTTCACGCTAATGCGGTACACCCCAACTTCGTCGAGCTTGATGTCGTGAAGCATCCGTGCCAAATCAAAGGGCGGGAGCATGACATGCTTGCGCAGCGATTTCTTGCGCTGCTGCTCGCCGTCCAGCTTGACCACAATCTCGATTCCAACCGACTGGACCTCTGGTGAAAGATTCGTGACCGTCGCCTGAATGAGTTGGACTGAGTTGAAGCGAGGGCAGTCCGGATTCTCCACAGACTTGAGGATCGTCTCGGGCGACTTGAGCGTGAGATCGGGACCGTCCGGAAGCGGACAGTTGCGGGAAAGCACAAGCTGACCCAGTTCGAAATCCGTGCGCCGTTGCGCTGCTGCTGGCAACGCGGCAAGCAGGGTCAGCAGGAGCAGGCAGAGGATTACTGGACGAAACAAAACGAGCATGCGAATGGACGGATGGTTTTCATGGTGAGAGGTCTTTCGCCTCCTGCGAAATGATGCACAAATCATGCTACTCCTCGGCAATCCAGATCATGCCCTCCTGCAACTCCACCGGAACCGACTCCAGCGCTTGTCCGGCACAAGGACCAGCGATGCAGAATCCGTCATCGTACTCGAAGAGCGCGAAATGCGTGGAGCAGAGAATGTGGGTTTTGTCGTAAGTCACAAACTTGTCCGGATGAAAATTCAGCGGAGTGCGGTTATGCGGACAGGAGTTGACGTAGCCCCAAACCTCCGACTCGCGCCGCACCACGAATATTCGGAATGGAAACGGTTCCACGCCAAAAGTAAACTCCCGGCCCTCACCATCCGGAACCTCGGCAAGCGGGCACAGCGGTGTTCCCAAAGCAGGAGCTTGCTCATGCGTTGTCCAACTCATGCGGAGAGTTTGCGGTTCTCAACAAAAGTGAGATCGTCCTCCACGCCTAGCCAGACCCGCACTTGCTGTTCGAACTCCTCGCAGGTGAGGCAATGGATTTCGCTGAAGTCCTCCACCTGCACCACTCGGATCATGCGTATCCGCACCATTTCCAGCACCCCAAGGAAGGTCAGGATCACCCAGCCTTTGGGCTGGCCAAGGTCCAGCAGTTCTTCAAAGCGCCAACGCGGCTGCCGACGGAACTGCTCGATGAGTTGCCCGATGCGATCCTCCAGCCGCAGGGTTTCCGGCTCGATGACATGGGTCGTGATGCGGGGACGACGCTCCATCACTCGCTGAAACGCCTCCATCAGATTGTAAACCGAAACTTCTTCCCATGCTTCCTGCGGGGCCACCTTCCCGGATTCCGTGTCCTGCTCCGGACGTGAAAACACATCCCGACCCAGCACATCCAAATCTCCCAGTGCAAAGGCCACCTCCTTGAAACTCTGGTATTCCAGCAAGCGCTGACGCAGCAGTTCTTCCGGATTCTCATCTTCCAGAAACTCCTCCGGAGGGGGCTTGGGCAGCAGTTCACGGGACTTGATGAGAATGAGCGTGGCCGCGATGTCCAGATACTCTCCGGCCACGTCGAGATCAATGGACTCCATCCAGTTGAGGTAGTCGAGGTAGGATGCCGTCAGTTCGGAAAGCTTCACCTCGGCCACGGC
This sequence comes from uncultured Pseudomonadota bacterium, assembly GCA_913020725.1. GTDB lineage: Bacteria > SAR324 > SAR324 > SAR324 > NAC60-12 > UBA8110. Next base: position 20,042 of record CAJWCD010000008.1, on the reverse strand, counting down.
GACCTCATGCCTGCGGATCAGGTGCAGCAGCAAATCCAGCGGCCCCTCGAAAATCGGCAGCTTGACCTCCAATGGGTTCGCTGGATTCGGAAACAGCGCGGGGGGCTGTCGGTCTCCGGAAATCATGGGCGCAACCGCCCCGGCATTGCTCTCAACCAATTTCAGCACAACTTGCCCAATTTCAGGTTTCGTATTTCAGCGGCTAAGTGTGCATAGGAATGCACAGGGAAAACATTCTGGATTTGTTTGATTTTCTTGTCAAAATTCATCAGGGCTGCTCTGTTGCGCCCGCTGCCTCGGCCTCAGTCCCTCCGGCACTGGGCGTTTCCTTTTCGGGTTCCTTCAGGCCCATGTCTGCACGGACTGTTCCGGAAACGCTTTGCGGGCCTTGGCTGGCATCATACCGTACCCGTGCCCGCTCCGTCACCCGTGCCAAATCTGCGCGATTGCGGATGATCGTGGGTCGGATGAAAATAAGTAGGTTGGTTTTCTCGAACTTTCCGGTGTTACTCCGGAACAACCAACCGAGCAACGGCAAATCCCCAAAGCCCGGAATTTTCGATTCGGAGCGAGTGTCACCTTCGTTGATCAAGCCGCCCAACACCACGATGTCGTCATTTCCGGTCACGACCGTGGTTTTCAGTTCACGTTTGAAGGTCATGATCGCCTTGTCTGCGCTCAATTTTTGCTCGGTCGCAATGTTGCTCGATTCCTGAGCAATCTCCAAGCGGATGCTGTCCTCCCCGCTGATTTGCGGTTTAATGGTGAGTTTCACCCCCACATCCTTGAACTCGTACTGCGTGGTCTGGGTGTTGTTGGCGTTCGTGATGGTCTTCACCCCCACGGGTGTGTTCGTGGAAACGTTGATCGTCGCCTCCTCGTTGTTGAGCATCAGCAACTGTGGATTCGCCAGCACGTTCACGTCCGTGTCAGTTTTCGTTGCGCTGATGAACGCACCAAAACTCGTGTAGCTGGTCCCCCCAATGCTGAGGGTGTTGCCTCCCATATACCCCAAGTTTGCCGAGTTTGCATTGGTTCCAATCGAAGCAGAATCAAGCCCGGCACCTGATCCCCACCCTCCGGAGATGATTTTTCCGCTGGAGGTTACGCCCGCTGCACGCCACTTGACGCCAAGGTCGAGGCTCTTGGTGAGCGACACTTCCATCACGAGCGCCTCGACATACACCTGCATGCGGGGCACGTCCAGTTCCTCGACAAGTTGGTCAAGTGTGAGGTAGGTATCGGCGGGTGCGAAGACGAGCAGGGAATTCGTCGCTTCGTCCGCGCTGATGGTGATCTCGGACTTCCCGGATGCGGGTTTTGTTGACTCCGGCGGGGCGGCCTGCCCTTCCTGCTCGTTGCGCGAAACCTCAGTGATCTGCCCGGTCATTTCCTTGAGTAGTTTGGCGAGATCTTCGGCAACGGCATATTCAAGCCGATAGAGTTTGAAATTGCTCTGGATGCGCCCAGTGTCTTGAAAAACATCTAATTGCTGGACGAGTTCCAGAACGCGCCCCATCTCCAACCGTCCGGCAATGATGATGAGCGCGTTGAGCCGGGGTTCCTCGATGATCTTGATGGGACTGCTTTGTGTCGCCTGCCCCTCGCCCTTGCCTGCAACGATACGGTCGGCGAAAATTTTCGAGAGCAACGGAGCCATCACCTTGGCAGAGGTGTAGCGCAATCGCTCCAACTGGATTTGGATTTCCCCGCCTCCGCTCTGCGGCACATCAAGCTGGTTGGCTAGCTTGATGACGCGCTCAGTCGCGAGGCGATCCGCAATGATGATGAGCGCGTTGAGACGCGACTCAGCGATGATCTTGACCTGACTTCCGGGGGCAGTTTTGCCTTCCCCCTTGCCCGCGACAATGCGGTCGGCAAAAATGCTGGAGAGCAGTGGGGCCAGTGTTTTCGCAGAGGCGTATTCCAGTCGATGAAGTTTGATTAGGTAGTTGCCCCGGGGGAGATCGAGCTGGTTGACGAGTCCGATGATCTCCTGCGTCGTCACTGGATTGGCAAGGATGATGAGCGCATTCAGCGGAGTGAACGGGATGAGCTTGATGGATTCTGTTTTCGGGAAAATCTGGGAGATCAGCGGGACAAGTTTTCCCGGCTCTCCGTAACGCAATTCGTGGATGGTCGGTGTGGCCCCATGAACCGGAACATCCAACTGCTTGATGTAACTGAGAATCTCCTTGCCATTGGCACGGTTGGCGATGAGGATGAGCGAGTTGAGCCGGTTCTCGATGAGTAGTTTGTAGCGTAAGGGGCGTCCGTTGCGAATCAGGTTGGAGAAGAGTTCCGTGATCGTCTTATGAATCTCTGCCGGGCTGTTATGACGCAACTTGTAAACCGTGACGATCTGCTCCAAGCCATCCGGATCAGGGACATCTAGCACGTCAATGATCTCCACGAGCCGGTTGATGTTCGCCGCACTGTCAATGACGATCAGCAGATCCAAGGGGTCGTAAACAAGCATCACTCCCGTCTTCGAAAAGATCGGCTGGATGGTGGACTGGATGCGTTTGAGGTCACTATTCTTGATGCGGATCAGCCGCATGACGTGGGTGGTTTCCCGCAACAGCCCATCCTCGTCCCGGGAAATCGGCAGTTGGGAAAACCTTGCATCCCCGGAGGGCAAAATCTCCACAACGTTGCTGCCCTGTCTCCGGACCATCGCAAGGCCCTGTTTCTGGAGAATTTTCTCGAAAAAGAAGAAGGCATCCTCAGAGGTGATCTTGAAATTGGGCGGGGCGGTGATGGACATCTGCCCCCGGAGGTTCTTCTCCTCGTACACGAAAACGGTGTCGGTTTCGTTGGCGATGATCTTGATGAACTCCTTGAGGATCAGCGTCTGGGGCAGGTTGATCGTGACTTTTTTCTTTTTGGCTGCCCAGCTTTCGACAGGCTGAAAGAGACCGCAGGCCAGCACGAAACAACAGCAGAGCAGCCACGCCCGTAGCCCTGCCCACCCGCCCCTTTGCCAAAGGAAAAATCCATTCGGTTGTACGAAAAAGCGATCAGGCATGGAGCGGCATGGAGAGTGCGGAACGAGAGGAAAACGTTGCTGGATGGACTTGGACGAGAAGCCGCCTTGCCCACTCGAAATCCTCTGGGATGGTGAGCTTGCGGTTGTCGGGGTCTCCCGGAACGCAGTGAACTCGATGCCCGGCGTTTTCCAGCAGGCTGGCATCATCGGTCACGGAGCCGTCCTGTGCTTGCGCCTGCTGCGAAGCGTTCCAGAGCCAGTCCAGTTGGAAACCCTGCGGCGTCTGCACGGCGATCAGTTTGGAGCGGTCAATCACTTCGGTTGTTCCTTCCCGGATCCGTCGGATGGTGTCCGTCAACGGCACCCCCGGAATTGCGGCGCCATGCTCAAAACAGGCATCGAGAATACGGTCAATCAAGTCGTGCGTGGTGAAGGGACGTGCGCCATCCTGAATCAGCACATGCGTAGGTGCCTCGGATTCACGGAGTTGCGTGAGCGCACAATGCACCGAATCCTGTCTCCGGATTCCTCCGTTCACAAGAGTGATGTCCATTCCAGCCGTTAGAGTTTCGATCTCATCGCGATCCTGTGGTGACACCACCAGCCAGATGCGACGAATGCGTGAATGCGTCCGGAACACCTCAATGGTGCGCTCCAAAACGCTCCTGTCCCCGAGAGCAAGCAGGAGCTTGTTACGCCTAGCCCCCACGCGCTTTCCCTGTCCGGCGGCGGCGATCACCGCGTCTGCCACCCTTTCCTGCTGCCCCATGACCCGTTTGTCTGGATTTTTCAGTTAAAGAATTAAGGCAATGAAACGGTCAAGATTGCAACGAACTGCCCCGAAAGTCCAGCCAATTCCAGCCAATTCCAGCATTCTGGCACATCCCTCTACAAAAGGCTCCCTTCCCCGCAATCTCAGGCTTGGCTTGTAATGTCCTCCGTGCAAGCTAAACTTGGCGTTTTGCAAACCACACACAGGATTTTTGAGATGGGAGAAAAGATTGCGTTCCTCGGACTCGGCGTGATGGGCTACCCGATGGCCGGACACCTCGCCAAGGCAGGACACACGGTCACGGTGTACAACCGCACCACCGCCAAAGCGGAAAAATGGGTCGCGGAATATGGTGGAAGTTTTGGGAAAACCCCGGCAGAAGCCGCGCAGGGTCAACGCTTTGTGATGGCCTGCGTGGGCAATGACAATGATCTCCGGGAAGTGACGGTTGGGTCACAAGGAGCCTTTCAGACGATGGCCTCCGGAAGCGTGTTCGTTGATCACACCACCGCCTCCGCCAACATCGCCCGTGAGCTTGCTGCCGAAGCCACGAAGCAAGGATTCCAACTGCTTGACGCGCCCATTTCCGGAGGTCAAGCTGGAGCGGAGAATGGCCTCCTCACCGTCATGTGCGGAGGCGACGAGTCCGCTTTTGGCGCAGCCGAACCAATCATTGACGCTTACGCCCGCATGGTGAAGTTGCTGGGTCCGTCCGGATACGGACAACTCACCAAGATGGTCAACCAAATCTGCATCGCCGGACTTGTGCAAGGGCTTGCGGAGGGCATTCATTTTGCCAAAGCGGCCGGACTCGATGTGAACATGGTCATCGAAACCATCTCGAAAGGCGCCGCGCAATCGTGGCAGATGGAAAACCGCTACAAGACGATGGACGCAGGCAAGTTCGACCATGGATTCGCAGTTGATTGGATGCGCAAGGATTTGGGCATCGCCCTTGCCGAAGCCCGCAACAACAAGGCCCACCTGCCCGTCAGCGCACTGGTGGATCAGTTCTACTCCGAAGTGCAAGCACTCGGTGGTAGCCGCTGGGACACCTCCAGCCTGCTGGCTCGGCTTGAAGCATTCCGAAAATAAAGACCACATGACCGTTTTTTCAGGAAAAATTCTCATACAAAACGAGTGGGAAACTCCGGACTCTGGAGCCACGCTGCCTGTCGTTGATCCCAGCACCGGAGAGGTGTTTGATCAAATCGCCCGTGGGACTGCGGGCGATGTCCACCGTGCCGTCGAGTCGGCGCAATCCGCATTGGACGGAGAGTGGGGGCGCCTGACCGCCGTGGAGCGTGGACGGTTGCTCACCAAACTCGGACAACTCATCGGTCAACACGAAGACCAACTCGCCGCACTCGAAGCCCGTGATGTGGGGAAGCCACTCAAACAGGCGAGGGTGGACGCTCGTGCGTGCGCTCGCTACTTCGAGTTCTACGGAGGTGCAGCGGACAAGGTTCACGGGGAGACGATTCCATATCTAGAGGGCTACACCGTTCTGACCATCCGTGAACCGCATGGTGTCACCGGCCACATCATCCCGTGGAACTACCCGATGCAGATCATTGGACGCACTATCGGCGGAGCGCTGACGATGGGCAACGCCTGTGTCCTCAAGCCCGGAGAGGAAGCGTCCCAAACGGCACTCTACCTCGGACAACTTGCCGTTGAAGCGGGCTTTCCAGCAGGGACCTTGAACATCGTCCCCGGACTTGGCAAAGAAGCCGGAACTGCTCTGCTGCACCACCCGGGCATTCAGCATTTTTCCTTCACAGGTTCTCCAGAAGTAGGTGGGCTTGTGCAAACCGCCGCTGCCCAGCGTGCGATTCCAGTCACGCTTGAACTCGGTGGCAAATCCCCGCAGGTGGTTTTCGCCGATGCCGATCTCGATAAGGCACTGCCCTTCTTGGTCAACGCTGCGATTCAAAACGCTGGACAAACCTGCTCTGCTGGCAGCCGAGTGCTGGTGGAAAACTGCATCTGCGAACAACTAACCGAGCGCATCGCCGCACGCTTCCGGATGCTACAAAGCGGACCCGCCTTGCAAGACCTCGACTGCGGGCCTCTCGTCAGCCAAGCGCAGAAATCGCGGCTGCAACGTTACCTCAAACAAGCGCGGGCGGATGGACTGGAATTTGTCGCCGAGGGCTGTATTGTGGACGACGCGCCTTCCGGAGGAAACTATGTTGCGCCGTGTTTGCTAGGCAATGTGCCCGCCGATCATGCTGTGGCACAGAAAGAATTGTTCGGGCCGGTGTTGGCAATCCTGCCCTTCCAGGACGAGGACGAAGCGGTTGCACTGGCGAACGGCACCGCGTTTGGACTTGTTTCCGGAGTCTGGACCAAGGACGGCAGCCGCCAATTCCGCATGGCCAAACGCCTCAAATCTGGACAAGTGTTCATCAACAATTATGGAGCTGGAGGCGGAGTCGAACTTCCTTTCGGCGGAGTCAAGCTCAGCGGACACGGACGCGAGAAGGGCTTCGAGGCGCTCTACGGCTTCTCCGTCACTAAAACCATCGCAATTCATCACGGATAACATGAGACTCAAAGGTAAAGTGACCATCGTCACCGGAGCTGGTTCCGGATTTGGACGCGGCATCGCCATCCGCTTTGCAGAGGAAGGTGCGCAGGTCATTGTGGCCGACATCAACGCTGATACCGCACAGGCTGTTGCCGCCGAAATAGGTGAGAACGCCGTCGCCGTCGTTACCGACGTCAGCCAAAACGCGGACGTGGAGGTGATGATTCAGGCTGCTGTTAACCACTGGGGGCGGCTCGACATCCTCGTGAACAACGCTGGAACCACGCATCGCAACAAACCCGCAACAGAGGTGTCCGAAGACGAATTTGACCGCATCTTTGCCGTCAATGTGAAATCGGTGTATCTTGGTGCAAAACACGCGATTCCACAGATGAAAGCGCAGGGTGGGGGTATGATCCTCAATGTGGCCTCCACCGCAGGAGTGCGTCCGCGTCCGGGATTGGTCTGGTACAACACCTCGAAGGGGGCGATGATCACCGCAACCAAAGCGCTGGCGGTGGAACTTGCCCCACACAAAATCCGCGTTTGTGCGATCAACCCCGTTGCCGGAGAAACCGGGATGCTTCACCTCTTCATGGGAGAGGACACCCCGGAAAAACGCGCCCAGTTTGTTTCAAGTATTCCGTGGGGCCGCCTGAGTCAACCGGAAGACATGGCCAATGCTGCGCTCTTTCTCTGTTCTGACGAAGCGGACATGATCACGGGTGCCTGTCTCGAAGTGGACGGAGGCCGCTGCATTTGACTCCAGGCAATCATCCCTGCCTGATTCTGTTTTCCAGCAATCCCACAAAATCCTGCCCGTGCTTGTCTTAAAAGCACGATATGATTGTGATTCTTGATAAGAATTGCGTCTGTCCAGAACCATTTTTGGTGAGGTATTGTCGGGCAGGTTATGCCTGCAAGTTGAATCTGGAAGACGCTCATGGAGAGGTTCCGTGGTGTTGCTCGTAATTTTCTACAAAGCGTGGGGCGCGTCTCCGGAGATCATCCAAGCCCAGCCGTTCGCCGCGCACCATGTAGGAGTGGACAAACGCCCAAGGGTCGAGGCGCATGTGTTCTCGGAACTGTTCATACCACTCCAAACTTCGCTGTGCCACAGCAAGTAGCCGATCTGCCGTCGGGCGCCGTTCGGCTTCATAAGCCTCCAGTGCAGCAACAACCTCCGGGGCGTATTTATCCAGCGCGGTGGCCAGTGTGATCGCGTCCTCCAGCGCGGTGCGCGTTCCGGAGCCGATGGAAAAATGAACCGTGCGGGCTGCGTCTCCGAGCAACACGGTTTTTCCATTTCGCCAGTTTTTACAACGCAAGACGCCAAACTGCAACCACTGTGAGCGGTTGGAAAGCAGTGGCTTCCCTGCAAGGTCCGGAGCAAACACGGCCTCGCAGTAGCGCCGACTCTCGGCCTCAGACACCTCCCCCAGCCCGGACTGCTCAAAGGTTTCGGCATCACACTCCACAATGAAGGTGCTGTGTGTCGGGCTGTAGCGATAGGTGTGCGCGACAAACACGCCGTCTGTGTTTTCCCGGAAAATGAGCGAGAGCGTGTCGAAAACGTGGGTTGTACCGTACCAAATGTAGCGGTTTGTGCAAGTGGTGACCGTGGGTTGAAACACTTCTGCATGGGTTTCACGCACTCTGCTGTTGACTCCGTCTGCCCCAACGAGCAGGTCGCAGTCGCCCAAACATTCCGGAACGTCGATTCGCTTTCCGAACACCAACTCCACCCCGGCCTCCCGGCAGTGGGCTTGCAGCACTTGCAGCAGCGTCAGCCGTGCGATTCCGGAAAAGGCGCTGCCATCCACACGGATGGCTTCGTCCCGATGCACAATCGTGAGGTCGTCCCACGCCTCCAGATTTTTCCGCAAATCCTCTGAAGACACCGGATCCGAATTTTCCAGAAAACGCAGTGCTCGTCCGGAAAACACCACGCCCCAACCGTAGGTTGCGCCCGCAGGATTCTGTTCAAACACTTGCACCTGCCAATCCGGATGCCTGCGCTTGAGCAGCAGTGCGAGGTACAACCCTCCGGGCCCTCCGCCAACAATATAGATGCGCATCTTTTTTCTGACCAGCAAATGAAGAAGTATCCTCAGAAGCACTTTACTGCGGAAGCCTACAGGTGCAAGGATTCGCAGAACGCTTGGTAGATTCAGCACGACAAATCGATTCGCTTTGACTCCGGAGCCAAATTCCCCTAGACTAACTTGTTTTGGTTCCGGCCATTGCTTTCGCGAGGTCGCAGTCGAGCCCGGATTCCGGGATGGCATCCTGCCTTCGCGAACAAACCTCAGTGCTGGAACCGTATTCGTAACCTTCCAAGCCTCGCAGATGCCATCTGATTGGAAACGGTAAAATGCCAGGAAAATCCACACTCAAGCACAAGACCTGTCGCGCCCTCGGGGTGAACCTGATCGGCAGCCCCAGCGCAGCACTCACACTGAGCCGCCGCCCCAACCGTCCCGGACAGCACGGGGCCAACATGCGCCGCAAAGTTAAGCCCTTCGGCCTCCAGCTTCAAGAAACTCAGAAGCTCAAGTATTTCTACGGGGTGAGTTCGAAGCAACTACGCCGCTATTACAAAAAGGCGGTGCGCTCCAAGCTCCCAACCAACATCGCGCTCGTGCAGTCGCTGGAGACGCGGCTGGACAACGTCGTGTACCGCCTTGGGTTTGCCGGAACATTGCGGGCCTCCCGGCAGATGGTCGTCCACTGCCACCTCACGGTCAACGGCAAGAAGGTCAACAAGCCGAGCTTCGAGGTCCGAGTTGGCGACGTCATCACCTTGCGCGAGAAGAGCCAGCAGATTGAGAACTACAAGAACTGGTTCAACTTCTTCGAGCAACAGTTGGACTACATCCAGCGCGACCCCAAGAAGCTTTCCGGTTCGCTGGCACGCATTCCGGAGCGTGAGGAAGTTCCGATCCTCGTGGAAGACCAACTTGTGGTCGAGTTCATGGCGCGCGGTTAAGCGTGTCGGGTCGGCATCCATCCACCCGGAGTCGGCCCTCCCATCCTCTGCATGCCAGGATTTCCAATCCTGGCCCAAACACTCCAGCCGCCGAGAACCATGCGCACCTCGCAGCAAATCCGACAAGAGTTCATCGAGTTCTTTGAACAACGTGGGCATCGCTTTGTCCGTAGTGCCCCGTCCGTTCCCAACGACGATCCCACCCTGCTTTTCACCAATTCCGGGATGGCGCAGTTCAAGGACATTTTCCTCGGCACAGGCACACGCGACTACAAGCGGGCGGTGAACTCGCAGAAGTGCATCCGCGCCAGCGGCAAGCACAACGACTTGGAGGATGTGGGCCGCGACAATTTCCACCACACCTTCTTTGAAATGCTTGGCAACTGGTCCTTTGGAGACTACTTCAAGAAGGACGCGATCACTTGGGCGTGGGAGTTGATGACCGGAGTTTGGGGACTGCCGAAGGACAAGCTCTGGGCGACCGTCTTCGAGGGAGGCGATGGTGTGCCTCCAGACGAGGAAGCCGAAAGTCTTTGGCGCGACCTCACGGAAATCAACCCGGAGCAGGTGCTGCGTTGCGACAAGCACGACAACTTCTGGGAGATGGGCGAAGTCGGACCTTGTGGTCCCTGCTCAGAATTGCACATCGACTTGGGTGCAGGCACTTGTCCGCTTTCCGGACAGCATGAGTGCGCCGTCAACGTCGAGGGTTGCTGGCGCTTTGTCGAGTTGTGGAACCTCGTCTTCATGCAGTATCAGCGGTTTCCGGATCGTCACCTTGAGCCGTTGCCCGCACAGCATGTCGACACTGGCATGGGGCTAGAGCGTGTCTGCCGCGTCTTGCAAAAAATTGAGGGCAACTACCATACGGACCTCTTCACGCCGATCATGGCCAAGATCGCCGAAGTCACGGGGCAGGCCGACACCGGAGGCGAGGTCATGGTCGCTTACCGCGTGATCGCCGATCACTTGCGGGCGGTGAGCTTTGCGATTGCTGACGGCGCAATTCCGTCCAACGAGGGCCGGGGCTATGTCATCCGCCGCATGTTGCGCCGCGCCACGCGCTTTGGTCGCGTGTTGGGCATGCACGAACCCTTCATCCACAAACTCGTCCCCACGCTTGGCGAAGTGATGGGCGCGGCCTTTCCAGAAATCGTCCAGCAGCAGCGGCACGTCATGGGCGTGATCGAAGCCGAAGAAACCAGCTTCGGGCAAACTCTGGATCGCGGACTGGAAATCTTCGCACAAATGGTGGCTAAGCCGGAAACCACATCCGACCAACAGCTTTCCGGAGCCGATGCCTTCAAGCTCTATGACACCTACGGGTTTCCGGTGGACCTCACCCGCCTGATGTGTGAGGAGCGTGGCTTGTCCGTGGACGAGCCCAGCTTTGAAACGCTGATGGAAGAGCAGCGCACCCGTGCCCGCAAAGCCGGGAAATTCCAAATGACCTTGACCGACTGGAGCGCTGTTTCCGCAGGCCCGGATTCCAAGTTCGTGGGCTACAGCGTTTTTGAAACGGAGTCGGTGATCCGGCGTTCCGCACAGGACGAGAAAGGTCGTTGGCAGCTCATTCTCGACCAAACCCCGTTCTACGCCGAATCCGGAGGACAAGTCGCTGATCAGGGCACGATCACGCAGGGTGAGACTGTCTGGACGGTCATTGACGTGCAGAAGCAAGGCGACGCAATTGTCCACACCTGCACCGGCGGCGGCACCCCCAGCGACGCCCCGGTGCAGGCGGTCATCAACCCCGAATTCCGACTCAATACCACCAACAACCACACTGCCACACACTTGATGTACGGGGCGATGCAACAGGTGCTGGGAACGCATGTCAGTCAGGCTGGCTCCATCGTGCATCCGGACTACTTGCGCTTCGATTTCACGCATTTTGACAAAGTGACGGACGCGCAACTTTTAGAAATCGAGCGCATCGTCAACACGAAAATACGCGAGAACATCACCTCGAACATTTTTGAAACCGGCTATCAGGATGCCATCGATTCCGGAATCAAGGCGATGTTCGGCGAAAAATACGGGGACATCGTGCGCGTCATCGAGGTCGACGAGTTTTCCCGCGAACTCTGCGGCGGCTGTCATGTTCCGGCGACCGGACAGATCGGCCAGTTCCGCATCACCTCTGAAAGCGCGATTGCAGCGGGAGTGCGGCGCATCACAGGCGTGACCGGAAAACACGCGGAAGCACTCGCCCAGAGCGAAGGACAGGTCGTGCAGGGACTCCGGCATCTGCTCAACGTCCCTACCGAAAAGCTTGCGGGGATGGTCGAAAAACTCATGGAGGAAAAGCGTCAGCTTGAGCGCGAACTCCAGCAAATCCGCAAGCAGGCCGCACTCGGCAACCTCTCTGAACTCGTCAACGAGGCGCAGGACATCGGCGGCATCCGGGTGCTGGCGAAACAAGTGGAGGTCGATTCGATGCAAACCTTACGCGGGCTGGCGCAATCCCTCCGTGACCAGTTGGAATCCGGAATCGCGTGGCTTGCCGCTGATTTGGACGGCAAGGGTTCGCTGATCTGCGTGGTCACGGACGACCTTGTCGGCAAAGGTTTGCAGGCGAACAAGTTGGTCAACTCCGTAGCCGCACTTGCAAACGGACGCGGCGGTGGCAAGGCGGACTTCGCCCAAGCCGGGGTAAAGGCACTGAACAAGCTGCCCGACGCGCTGGCCGCAGCTCCGGACATTGCCCGCGAACAGTTGGCCGCAACCTGAACGGTGAGTCAGGAAACCCCTACAGCCTAAACCTCTAATTTAATGGGCTACGAAACCTACATCGGTCGTCGCTACCTCTTCTCCCGGCGGCGCGACCGCTCCATCTCCCTCATCACCTGGATTTCGATTGTTGGCATCGCGCTTGGCGTGATCGCGCTCATCGTCTCCACCTCTGTGATGAACGGCTTTCGCACCAATTTGCAGGACGCCGTCACCGGGGCACTCCCGCACATCACCGTCTTCTCGTGGAGTGCGGGCATCTCGGATTACGAAAAGCTCCAGCAGGAACTCTCCGAGATTCCGGAGGTCGTCGCGGTCGCTCCCTACGTTTACAAGCAGGCGATGCTCACGGGTGGACGCAAGCCCAAGGGCGTGTTGCTGCGCGGCATTGACCCGGAACGCGAGCCGAACGTCACCCGCATCGCCTCCTTCCTGCGCGAGGAAATTTATGGTCCCATTCCAGAAACTCAGGAAGCGCAAGCCGCACTCTCCCGGCGCATCCTGCGCCGACTCGACCATCCGGACGCTCGCTCAGCCAAACTCCGGGACGGCATCATCCTTGGGGCCGCACTGGCGCAGCAGATGGAGGTTTCGGTCGGAGATTCTGTGCAAGTGATCTCCTCCGCTCAGCGCATGACTCCGATTGGCGATGTTCCGCGAGTCAAAAAACTGGAGGTTGTCGGCCTCTTCGAGTCCGGGATTTCCGGATACGACGAGGTGCTGGCCTTTGCGGACTATCGGCTGGTGCGTAAGATTTTCGGCATGAAGGCGCGTGTCAGCGGGATTGGCATCCGGGTGGAGGATCCCGAATCTGCCCCGGAGGTGGCGCAGACAATTCAGGCACAGATTCAGAACCACTTCGTAAGCAACTGGGCGGACGAGAACAAGAGCCTCTTTCAGGTGATGAAGCTTGAAAAAATCGGACTTTTCCTCATCCTCACGCTGATCATCGTGGTCGCGGCCTTCAACATCATCAGTTCGCTCGTCATGCTCGTTGTCGAGAAATCCCGCGAAATCGCCATCCTCAAATCCCTCGGCGCGACCGACGGTGGCATCCGCCGCATCTTCATGTTCCAGGGCACCGTGATCGGCCTGCTCGGCACTCTCAGCGGGGTCGGGTTGGGTTTGGCGATCTGCTGGGTGCTGAAAACCTACGACCTCATCGAAATCCCCGCCGGGGTCTATCCGGGCGGCAACCGCATCCCCATCCTGATTGACTGGATGGACGTCGCACTGACGACCACCTGCTCCTTCCTGATCTGCTTCCTCGTCACCCTCTACCCCTCCACCAAAGCCGCCCGCCTCAATCCCGTGGACCCGTTGCGGTACGAGTAGGACTCAGCAGAAGCTTTCCGAATGAGTCTGGTTTCCCCCTTGACCCTCAGAAAAGGAAGCAACTCTGTGAGGATCAGATCATTGGTGACAACCCGGCGGGCCTCAATGAGCGGGGTTCAAACCACCAGAACTTTTGCCACTTCTGAAATAGCTGATCCAGATGGACGTATCGACAAGAACGTCACGCACGGTCCCCTCAATACATCTAAATCTATATTCAGGTCAATCTTCCCCTGATACTGCTTCAACTCCGTCAGTCGTTCTCGTTTGATCAATTCCTCAAGCGCACGAGTCACGAGCTACTTTTTGGTCTTGATGCGGGTGATTTGCATGGCCTTCTCCACCAAGGCGTCAGGAAGGTCAAGGGTGGTTCGCATGACAGATTTTGGGCTGAGGTTGCGGTGGACGTTGGGTAGCAGTTGCCGCTCCGTTTCAGAGCGTGAGCCTAACGATAATGATTGCGACAAGGCCCATGTTCAAGCAAACACCCCCTGTGTTGAAGCGGCTCTGCTGGCGCGTGGGACACAAGCAAACCCCTAGCGGAGCCCTCCAGAATCCGCTAGGATGCTGTTTGATTTCGATCCAAACCACCCAATCCCTTAAAGGAAACCATGCCCATGACCACGATTTATCCAGCCCGCAAGATCATCACCATGAACTCCTACCTGCCGGAGGCGACCCATGTGGCCGTCCGCGAGGGCAGGGTGCTTGGAGTCGGGAGCCTCGACCAGCTTGCAGGCTGGGGGGAGTACGAGTTGGATACACGCTTTGCCGACAAGGTACTATTGCCGGGGTTTGTTGAGGGACACTGTCATGCTCCGGAGGGGCAAGTTTGGGATCACACCTACCTTGGGTTCTTCCGACGCCGCGACCCGGAAGGAAACTGGTATGCCGAACTCAAGAACATGGACGAGGCGCTGGAACGTCTCAGAGAAGTGAACAGGAGCATGGACGATCCGGACGATCCGCTGTTTGCTTGGGGTTTCGATCCGATCTACTACAAGTCCGAGCGCATGACCGCAAAGCACTTGGATTCGGTTTCTACGACCCGCATCATCATCATCATGCACGCCAGCGGACACCTCATCAACGTCAACAGCCTCGTTCTCGAACGAGCCGGGATTGACGCCTCAACCGAAGTGCAGGGTGTTTTCAAGGACAAGGATGGCAACCCCACTGGCGAGTTGATCTCAATGGCAACTCACTACATGATCCAGAAAGTCGCCGGGACTCCCTTCTTCAGCTCAATGGATGCGCGAGGGCTGCGCCGTTTCGCGGCTGCCGCCTGCAATGTAGGCGTGACCACCGCCACTGATTTGGCTGCAAGATTTGACGAAGCAACCCTTCAGGCCTACTGCGAAGTGACGGCTGAGGACGACTTTCGCCTGCGTATCGCTCCGGCCATGCGTATTCAGGAACTGCCGATTCCTGAGGGCATCGCCCAGGTGCGTGAATTGAAGCAGAGTAATTCCGACAAGCTTCACTTCGGTCTCTGCAAAATTATCTCGGATGGCTCGATTCAAGGTTTTACGGCACGGTTAAAGTGGCCGGGCTACTACAACGGCAGTCCGGAGGGGGCGTGGTACATTCCTCCGGAAAGCCTTGAAAAGATGATTGACGCCTACCACGCCGAGGGCATGCACCTGCACATCCACACCAACGGTGACGAAGCAACAGAAGTGACCATCGGTGCTATCGAATCCGCGCTGAAGCGCAATCCGCGAGCAGATCACCGTCACACCTTGCAGCACTGCCAGATGGCCGAAGAGGCGCACTTTCGGCGTATGGGCAAACTGGGTATTTGCGCCAACCTTTTCGCCAACCATATTTTCTATTGGGGAGATCAGCACGTTGAGCAAACAATGGGACCGGATCGTGCCGCCCGTATGGATGCAACAGCGACCGCCAAACGGCAAGGGGTCAACTTTGCGATTCACTCCGATGCACCTGTCACACCGTTGGGGCCACTCTTTACTGCGTGGTGCGCAGTCAACCGCAAAACCGCGTCTGGTCGTACCCTTGGGGAGTTTGAGAAAATTTCTGTGGATGATGCGCTCCGTGCCGTCACCATCGGCGCGGCCTACACGCTCAAGCTCGACCACCTCGTCGGCAGCATCGAATCCGGAAAATTTGCCGACTTCGCTGTCTTGGATGACGACCCTTATGCGGTTGATCCCACCAAACTGAAGGATGTTGGAGTTTGGGGCACAATGGTCGGCGGAATACCGTTTCCTGCAGTGTGAACCAGAGGGAATAATTACATGTCGAACTCCTTCACCCCTCCTGTCCCCTTCACCGTAATCGGGGGCTTTCTCGGTGCAGGGAAGACTACCCTTCTGAACCATTTGCTCACCGAACCGTCCGGAGTCCGCTACGCCATTTTGGTGAACGACTTCGGCGAACTCAACATTGACGAGTCGCTGATTGCCTCACATGACGGGCAGACGATTGCACTTACCAACGGTTGCGTGTGTTGCAGCATTGCCAACACCTTCATCGAAACCATGATCAACCTCGTCAACCGCATTGACGAGTTCGATCAAATCGTGGTCGAGGCGAGCGGGGTTTCGGAACCAGAGCGTATCATGGACATCGCCCGCCTCGACCCGGAACTGAATCCCAGCGGAATCGTCGTGCTGGTTGATGCCGCAGAGGTCCGGAATCGTGCTGTGGATCGCTACGTCGGCAGTGTCGTCTGCGAACAGTTACGGACGGCGGAACTCCTAGTCGTCAACAAGACTGATCTCGTCAGTGAGGAGGAACTTGCAGCACTAGAGGCTTGGCTGGACGAACTTGCCCCGTCCGTTCTCCGACTGAAAACTTCTGGAGGGAAAGTGCCTCCGGCGTTGATTTTTGGAAACGTAAACTCATTTTCAAAAAACACACCCACTCCGGAGAAAGGCCATCCGCATGACCATCTGGATCACGCCCCTCTGCCGTTTCGCAGCATTGCGCTCCAGAGTGATGGGACACTGGAGCAGGAGGCGTTTGAACACTGGCACAAATCGCTGCCTCCAGCGGTGATCCGTGGCAAAGGCATCCTCCATTTCCGGAACGACCCCGAATACGTCTGGGTGTGGCAGAAAGTGGGGCAGCGTTCCACCCTCAAGCAGATGCCGACCGCAGGGCAAGACCTAGACGCGAAGGCGTTGCTGATTGGAACGATGGAGATGCCCTTGACACGAGACCTTGGATTGCCGAAAGGCTTGGAGGAAATGAGGTAGATTTTGTTCTTCTGGATCAACACTGAATTGTTTCGGCACGATAGGCCGGGAATTTAACTCATAAGTGCAATATCCTACAGATCTGAAAAGAATTGTTGTGTTTGCGATACTCTTCCTAGTCATGCCCTTCCGAGATGTTATCGCACTTCGCGGGTTCAATTCGTAAGTGCAACTTTGAGAGTGTGCGGTTTCAGTAGTTTACTCAATACCATTCAGATTGGGAAAACATACAGTCTTCTTATGGAACGGGGACCTATTACGTTTTCAACACCATTATCATCCGCATTGACCGTGGTTTCAGCAAGGACAGCGAGCAAACCATTTTTTTGTAGGGGACCCGTTTTAATGTGTTATAGTAAACTCCAGATTGACGGAAAAAATTCAAAGTTTCTTTGAAAGACGGTTCCGTCTCAAGCCGTGTGTTTGGTAGCCAGAATCAAGACGGCATCTGCAACGTCTTCAGCAAGGTTAGTGACCCCACCTAGTGCTTTCAAGATACCCTTCAACTGATACTGCCGCGCTAATTCAAGTTCCTGATTGCTGAAAACCATTTCCAACAATTGACGCTCAACTTGATCAACCTCACTTTCCTGACGGCCGACTTCCTCCACATGTTGTCGGACGGCTCTCAAATCGGAAAACAACGCATCTGTTGCATGGGCTAAGACTTGTACGGCATTGTGGGTGTACAATAACATTTTTCGGAGAGGCGCATGAAAATCTTCTGGAATTTCAGGCTTTTCCAAAGCAAGATCGGCCAGCGAATGTTTAAAGCGACTGGGGACTTTGTCCAGTTTAGTCAGCAACCAAAGCAGGTCGTCACGAGAGTCTGGCATCAATGATTCATGGAGCAAGGCCATCTGAATTTGAAGTCCGATGTCGTCCAAATCATGTTCAATTTTTCCAAGTTCATTGTTTTGCTGAAAAAATTTCTCATGATTTCCTTCGAGGTAAGTTTGATAGGCTTCTCGATAAAGATGATTCATGTCTTGTAAATAACGTAACATTCGTTGAATTTTTTCTTCAACAGCAATTTGTTTTTTGAAAAACAGAATCAAAGGCTTCATGGCGTTCTCCAATGAAAGGTACGGTTTAAATAAGATAATTTTTGTTTGATTTTACGGTCATGCAATTTATTTTTCAAACCTCCCCCGCGCAATTGCCATTCTTTGTTCATCTCTGCAAGAGCATCACCAAGTTGCCAAGCATGGTTAAATGCCTGTCCACTTAAACGACGCAAAGCTTCAAATTGAGATGCAGAAAAACTGGTTTTTTCTAAAGTTTTAAGGGAATCTTGAGTCACAAGGAGACGATTTTTAAATGAAAAATCAATTATCTGTAAAGCCTGTTTTCCAGATAATTTTATTTTACTTTCAATCTTCCGGATTAATTCTGCCGAATTTCTGAAAATGATTCCAGATAATTCTTCTAAACCGTCGGTTTGCATTCCTTCTTTCTTAATTTTTTCGATAACCTGTGCGGAAAGCACATATTGTGACTCGCGCTGTACGGTTTGCTGAAAAACGTTTTGTAAAAAATACAATCCAACAAAACAAAGAAAGCACGAGATCACCGGTGTAATTGCCCAACCTTTGACAATGCTATACACACGTGGCCATTGAATTTCTTTCCCCCCTTGCAACAGACCGATGCCCAACACAGCTCCCACCACTGCTTGGGAACTGGAAACCGGAACCAATGGAATCGTCGGGAGCGAAAAGCTTGCTAACAATTGCTCCAAACGCTCCGAAGCAAAAAGAAAAAGCACAATCGAATGCGCCATCACTGCCACCCATGCCGCTAACGGCGTGAGCGTCATTAATTCTGAACCGACGGTCATCATTACGCGTTTCGAATAGGTAAAAACTCCAACCGCAATCGCCAAACCACCCATCAAAAATAATTGTTGTGCGGAAGAAATGCTGAACCCCTGACTTAATTGCATTTCCGGAAACGGGGCCACTGGTACAAAAACACCCATCACATTTGCAATATTATTAGCCCCTAAACTGTACGCGCCGAATGCTCCTGCTAAAATCAAGGCTAATCTAGTGTAGCCATCCAAACGGACTAGCCCAATGCCGATATTGCGTACAAAGGCTTTTGCCAGTGTGAACAAAAAAGCCGCAATAACAGCAGAAAGTAACGGACAAATGATCCAAGTGGACAGGATTTTGAGCAATGATGAAAGGTCAGTGTAAGAATCGCTGAACAAATTCCAACCAATAATTGAACCAATAATGGCTTGACTGGTGGAAACGGGAAGACCAAATTTGGTCATCCAATAAACGGTCAATCCAGCGGCCAATGCCGCCATGAAAGAACCTCCGAGCGCATTAACCGCACCGAGCTTCCCTAAAGTTTGTGCCGCACCGGTTCCGCTGACAAATGCTCCAAGAATCACGAAAACTCCGCAAATTACCGCCGCAGTCGTGAAACGCACCATCCGACTACCGACGGCTGTTCCGAAAACATTGGCCGCATCATTGGCTCCCAACGACCAACCCAGAAAAAGGCCACTAGATAAAAAAATTAAAACTGTTGGATCAAACACTTACTAGCCGTTTATTAAAGGATTTTGTGAAAGAAGATAATACTCAGCAATATTTCTATATCCAATCCAAAATCTGCCAGTTGTTTCCCTGCGCATATTTTCTCAAAATCGGATCGGCATTGACGGCCACAGGATGCTCTACTAATTTCAACATCGGCAAGTCGTTGTGTGAATCGGAATAGAAAGTTGAACCGTCTAAGGATTTGCCGTTTTTTCCAAGCCATGCCAGCAGGTTGTCAATTTTACCTGCTTGAAAACACGGCGTTCCCAAATATTTACCAGTAAAACGACTCGATACAATTTCAGGTTCTGTGGCTAGCTAATTTTCGATTCCATGAGCTTTGACAGTAAGAGCGGTAACAAAAAATTTTGTTGCAGTTATCACCAAAATAGTATCGTCATTTTCTTGGTGTCGATTCACCGTATTTTGAGACTCTTCCATCAAGGTCGGCTCAATTTTATGTTTCATATACTGTTGATGAAAATCGTCCAACTTACTTCTGGAATAGCGTCTAAGCGGCTCTAAACAAAACTTCAAAAAAACAATGTTATCCTGCTCCCCCGCTTCATATTGTTCATAAAAATAATTTGTTTTTTAGATAATTAGTGTCAACAATTTCAGCTTTATGGATGAATTCTTACCACAGGAAATCACTGTCGCCGGTGATTAAGTTTTATCCAGGTCAAAGATTACTATGGGCATGATATTATTTTATACTAAAAAGGGTTAGATTTGTAGGGTGGATAAGAAAAGAGCATCAACCTTTAACCGTTTAGAAATGACCGATGCACTCAGCTTACTCGCCCTACAAAAAGTCAAATTTCAACACTTTTTTCAGCATTTTTTACGTCAGCGTGTACGCCAGACTTGAGTGCGGCGTTTGAGATAACGGGTAAGCAGAGCGTGGAGCAA
>CAJWCD010000007.1:0-52029 GCA_913020725.1 uncultured Pseudomonadota bacterium | reverse complement strand
GCACCTCCGGCAAGCACTGGACCGACTGGCAGCAAGCCACCCCGGACGGCTGGGCTGGCTTCACGGCTATAACGACCCGCTCGCCCACCTCATTGAGGCGGGGTCTGATTTTTTCCTCATGCCTTCGCTCTACGAACCCTGCGGCCTCAATCAGATCTACAGCTTGCGCTACGGAACCTTGCCCATCGTCCGGTCAGTGGGAGGTCTCAAGAATACCGTTGTCAACTACAATCCTAACTCCGGGGACGGCACTGGTTTCGTCTTCCACGACCCCACTTCAGAAGCCCTGCTGGGCACGCTCAATTGGGTGCTGGAAACGTGGCAGTACCGTCGCCCGCACCTGCGCACCCTCCAACGCCGGGCCATGCGCAAACGCTTCTCGTGGACCGCCTCCGCCCACAAGTATCTCAAACTCTACCGCGCAGCACACAAACGCCCAACCCCTTAAAGATCTTGCTGGCCTGCTGGCCTCGGCGTGGGCAGCTCGGCGAAAGCACTTGAACCTGCGGAGCAAATCCCGTATTTTTTGTAAGTTTACTTCTGTACCGTAAGTTGTCGCCAAATCATCGCTTTCTGCCCACTCACTTTCCTGCTTTCGTGTCCGGAATCCTTCATCGACTGACGCTGGCGCTGCTGTTTTGTGCCCTCCCGTTTGCCCTCCTTGCCCAAACCAACTTCATCCCGCTGGAGCGCGGGGATTACGAGGAGCGCGAGGAAAAACTCATGTTCTCGCCTGGAGTGGAGCTTTCCGGGGATTACCGCTTCCGCATGAGCACGATTCAGGGTAGCAGTTTCCCGGCAAGTCTGCCGGGGCGCAACACACCCGAAGATGTGGCGATGGATCACGATCTGCGGCTGCACCTCAAGTCCACGGTTCACCGGACCTCCACGCTCAACTTGGAACTTGCCACCGGGCAAAGTCCCTGGCACAACGCCAACTTACGTCGCAACCGCAGCACTTGGGCACAAGGCGCGGATGGACAGGAGGCTTCAGTTTCGGCACGGCAGGTGTACCTCGACCTCAAGTTCAATCCGCGCAACACGCTCCGTTTCGGCAAGCAGGAGGTCAACATCGGAGACCGACGCGGCAAAGTGTTCAATGGTGTCCTCACCGGCATTTCGCAACCGGAGTGTCGAGCCGGAACGTGGTGCTACCAATTGGGCGGCATGCGGCTTGCCAGTGCCGGAGGCGATTGGCTCTACTACCTCTCACTCGACTATCCGTTTTTCTACGAGGTCGATGCCAACGGGAAGCCGATCAACATCCTTCGTGTGGAACTCTTCCGGATCAAGTACACCGAACACGACATTCCGGTGGGACTCAACAACGTGCCCCGCAGTCTCCCGGATAACATGACCGTGCCTAGTTCTTGGACTGCCGCCAATCGTTGGCCCGGGTACGCCGTTTGGAACAAGGGGAGTGACTACACCCCGCTCTTCTACCACGCGCACGGGCAGGAGTACTTTGGGTTGCGGTTGCTTTGGGAGACTCCGAATTTTGAGTTCTACCTCGATCTAGTCAACAACTTCGGCAACCGCCGCTACTACAAGTACAACCAGCGGCAAACCCTGACGTCATACAAGTTGACGGGCCGGGCCGCCGAACTGGAACTGACTTACCGTGACAACATTCACGCGACCACGCTAGTCTTCCTCTACGCCAGCGGGGACGAGGATTTTGGCGACACGCAGGCCAATCATGCTCGTACCTTGAAGGGCTACTTCGAGATCATGCCCGGTTCCTACGGGGGCACCCAGTTCTATTTCAACGGCGGCAGTACAAATTTGAACAGCGGCACCGGACTTGGACATTCAATCAACAACACCCGCATGACCGGACTTCGCTACCGCTACAACATCCCGGAAGAGGATTTTAGCTACCGCTTTGGCCTCTACCAACTCAAGCGCAACCTTGCGGTCACGAACACCAAAGGCAATTCGGTGAAGGACATTGGCATTGAGTGGGACAACACCTTCTCCTTCAAGCTCACTCCGCATGTTCAGGCTCACATTGACATCAACCTGTTTTTGGCAGGTCGCGCTTTTGCCTACGATGACCACAGCACTGCACTGGGCATCACAAAAATGATCACGCACACTGCCGCTCGGGTGTTGTATCACTTCTAAGCAACTCACCGCAGAGGACGCTGAGATGAGGGAGGAAATGAACTCGGAACGAACCGCCACGGTTGAGCGCAACACCAAGGAGACTCAAATTCGGGTGTGCGTCAATCTTGATGGCACCGGAAAGTCGGACGTGAACACGGGCCTTGGCTTTCTCGATCACATGCTCGACCAGCTTACGTTCCATGGGTTACTCGACCTTGAAGTGCGCTGCAAAGGTGACCTGCACATTGATGGACACCACAGCACAGAAGACATCGCCCTCGCGCTCGGTCAGGCCATCCGGGAGGCACTAGGCGATAAGCAGGGCATCCAGCGTTTTGGACACGCCTACGTTCCCATGGACGAGGCGCTACTACGCTGCGTGATCGACCTCTCCGGGCGTCCGGAGTTTGTCTTTCAGGGTGAGTTCACCCAACCTGCGATCGGCGAATGGGACACCCAGTTGATCCCGCATTTTTTCAAGTCCTTCGCGCTCACCTCGGCAAGTACTTTGCACCTCGCCATTCTTTATGGCTCAAACGATCATCACCAGTGCGAGGGGCTGTTCAAAGCACTCGCACGGGCACTACGTCAGGCGGTGGAGCGTGATCCCCGGCGGCAGACCGTGACTTCCACCAAGGGAACACTCTGAGATGGCAACAACTGCCATCATTGATTACGGCGTTGGCAACCTCGCAAACCTCAAGAATGCCCTCGATCACCTTGGGGTGGAATGCGTTGTGGTCCGTGACCCAGAGCCGTTGCAAACCGCAGAGCGCATTCTGCTTCCGGGCGTGGGTGCGTTTGCACCAGCACTGGAACGGCTGCGGGGTTCCGGAATGCTGGACGTGCTGAGCGAGCGGATGCAAGCGGGAACGCCTTTGCTCGGCATTTGCGTGGGTTCGCAACTCCTGCTCGATGAGAGCGAAGAGGATGGCCTCCATCCCGGACTTGGCTGGATTCCCGGACGGGTCCAGCGCTTTCGGCATGATCTCAAGATTCCGCAGATCGGCTGGAATCAGGTGGAGTCACGGAAAGCCGATCCGTTGCTGGACGGGATTGCGGACGGCGCCCATTTTTACTTCGTCCACTCGTACCACATGATTCCCCACGAACCGGAAACCACGCTCGCTGAAACCGAGTACGGCATTCGTTTCACCTCGGTCGTGCGCAAGCAGAATGTTTGGGGCGTGCAGTTCCATCCTGAAAAAAGTCAGGATGCCGGGTTGCGACTCCTGCGTAATTTCTGTGCCTTCATTTCTTAATCTCTCACCTCAACACCAAACATCATGGCCAAGGAACAAACCTTCTCAATCATCAAACCAGACGGCACGGAGCGCAATCTCGTTGGCCAAATCCTACAACGCTTTGAGCAGAACGGACTGCGCATCGTCGCCACCCGGATGATCCAGATGTCCCGCAAGCAAGCCGAGGGCTTCTACGACGTTCACCGCGAGCGCCCGTTTTTCGGAGAACTCACCGAATTCATGTCCCGGAGTCCGGTGGTCGTCACCGTTTTGGAAGGCGAAAACGCGGTTGCCAAGCACCGCGAGGTGATGGGTGCGACCAATCCTGCTGACGCCGCCGAAGGCACGATCCGCAAGGATTTTGCGGAAAGCATCGGTGAGAACACGGTCCACGGTTCGGACAGCTTGGAGAACGCGGCCATCGAGATCGCCTACTTCTTCGCCAAGACCGAACTGGTCAACGCCGGCTGAGTTTCAGGAAAGCCACGGTCGCAGGGCGCCCCAAATCTGGCGGCGTCCGATTTTTTTGAGAGACGAGTGGGCCAGTGGCGGTTGCTCCAGCCCAAGTTTTTGCTGGATGATCCGGTTCTGCTTGGCGAGGTCGTTGCGCTTGAGCTTGTCCACCTTGTTCGCCACCACCAGCACAGGACGCTGGCTCTCGTCGAGCCACTGTTTGAACTGGACATCCTCCGCAGTCGGCCCTTGTCGGCTGTCGATGATCAGCACCACCCCACGCAGCGGCTCCCGCCCAGCGAGGTACGCCTCGATCAGTGCCAGCCAACTCCGCCGGATGGGTTCCGGAACCTTTGCAAAGCCATAGCCCGGCAGGTCAACGCAGTGGAAACTCTGGTTGATCCGGAAGAAGTTGATGAGTTGCGTCTTGCCCGGAGTCGAGCTGGTCTTG
Organism: uncultured Pseudomonadota bacterium; assembly: GCA_913020725.1. Taxonomy (GTDB): domain Bacteria; phylum SAR324; class SAR324; order SAR324; family NAC60-12; genus UBA8110. The sequence continues at coordinate 47,772 of CAJWCD010000007.1, read as the reverse complement.
ACGAGGCTCTTGCGGTTGAGGAGCGAATTGATCAGCGTGGACTTGCCCACGTTGGAGCGCCCCACAAAGGCGACCTCCGGAACTTTGGTGGGCGGAAACTGCTTGGGGGCAGCGGCACTGATGACCAGTTCCGCCGAGGTGATTTTCATTGCTCCCCGCCCTCCGGATGCTCCGGCGGCTCAGGGTCAGTTTGGGAGGTTTGCGAGGGAGGGCCGAACCAACGCTGGGAAAGCTGCTCCAACTGCTCTAGTTGGAATCCGGATTCCTGGTGCGCGAGGTCGAAGTAGAGCAGCACGGAAAGCAGTGCGGCAAACGGGAAGAAGAACAGGGCGGTGAGGTACTTCGCCCAGTGGATCGCCTGTTTCACCTCCTCATTCTGAATGAGTCCGATGATCTGCACCTCTAGGGCAGAGTCGGGATTGAGTTCAAAATCAAGTTCCGGCAGAAACGCCTGCAACAGCACCCACATCAACAAGAACTGCAACGCCGTGCTGGTCACAATCACTCCGGACACCCGGGAGAGCTTGGTGCGGACGAGTTGGAAACTGCGGGCCAAGGCGGGCAAACCCCGCACCTGCTCCACCATGTACACGGGTTGAGCGAGTGAGAAGGCAAAGAGGCTGAACAACCAAAGCGAAACCATCATCACGTTGATCGGGAACGGCAGTGTCATTCCGATCACGCCAAAGAGGAAGAGCATGTACTGCAGGACCGCGATGTGCATGGCCCCAAAAAACACGCGACTGCGGAAAATGTTGAGGATGCCTAGGGTTGGGAAGGCTCCTCCCTGAAAGGCGAGGACCACCACTCCGAGCGCTATCGCCCCTTCTAAGATGTGCATCATCAGCATGAACAAGACACTTTCCGTCTCGATCAATCCGCCGATGCTCAGCAGCATTGACGGGATCAGCAGCACTCCGGTCAGCAGCACCATCGGCAGGAAGTGCTTTCGATAGAGCCGGAAGCTGCTCACGAAGAGGCTGAGGAAACTGTGCGAGTGTGTTAGTGGGTTCACGGGTGAGTTAGGTCAAAATTGATGCAAGAATGTCTAGAGAAATCATAACAAGGCTTCCCCCTGCATTACAAGCGGAAGGGGCAGAATCCTATCTTCCAGACGAAGCAGATCGGCAGATCGTTCTACTCCAACAGGAAGTCGACAAGCTCGACAAGCAGGTTGGGGAGTTGCAGAAAACCCGCCAAACACTGGACGGACGGCTGGCCGAAGCTGATTCCCGGACTCGGCAGCTTGAGGGAGAACTGGAGTCGCAGCAGCATCCGCCCAAACTAACAAGTGGTACCGACCTTCGTCAGCATGGCGTGGCGGTGCTTTTCCGATTGTTGGAGGAATTGGGGCAGTCGCTCATGCAAACCCTTTCCGAACTGGAAACCACGCTCGGGCGGATCATGCATCCGGAAGCCCTTGGTTTGGTACAACGCTGCCGGGATCGGCTCCTGATCCTCACCGAACGTATCCTCACCCTCCAGCGCCACGCCGAACCACTGAAAAATCCGTGGGTTCCAAAAACCGACTGGCTCGACCTCTTGGATTTTTTCAAGGAACTCGCCCGCCAGCAAAGCCTAGAGACGGCCAGCATCCGCCTGTTCTCATCTCCCCGTTTGCAGGCGGTGGGACAGTTGGATCCCGCCCGCTTTGAGGAAGCGGCCTTGCTGCTGCTTCAAGAAGTCCAACGCCGCAACCCTGACGAGGAGATTACCGTCACCCTGCGGAAGTCCGGGCTGGATTCCGCGCAACTACTCGTGGCCCTGTCGGGGGCTGCGGATTGGGAACTTCCGGAAACAGCCACCCTTGCGGATTTCCTGACGCAGCAGCTGGAGGAATCAGACACCTTCGGGTTGGAACTGCTGGTCGCGTGGGATGTGCTGGACCGGCACGGCATCGCCCTTGAATTTCACCGCGAGCAGGAACGCGCCTCCGGTTTCAGCTTCAGCCTGCCCCTGCACCCCGACTCAGCGACTCAGTTCACTTAACCCTTCTGGCAATCCAAGCGCTTGTGTCAAGAGCATTCCGTCACGGTCCGCGGACGACACTGCCAACGTGTGGTCGTTACAATAGTACGGGTTCCAAGATAGCACGACGGGACCAGTTGACAATGTGCTTCTCCAACTGCCTGACCGCCTCCTCCAGCCGACCGTTTGCGACCTGCTCCACCAGCGCCCGGTGGTCTTTCAGGGAAGTTTGCGTAGCGTCATTCGTCTGCGAAATGTAGTGACGGATCGTCTCGATGATTGAGTTGATGCTGTTGTAGTGTTCGGTCAAGAAACGATTGCCGCTGGCCTCGAAAAACGCCTGGTGAAACTGAGTGTCCAGAGACAAGTAGTTCTCGCGCTCCAACTCTCCTTGGTTGTCTGCCATTCTTCCCAGAATCAGCTCAAGTTGCCGCGTCAGTCCGGAGTGGTCGCGATCCGCCCCGTAGCGCAAGGCTTGGGACTCCAGCGCGAAACGAAGTTCGCAGAACTGCACAAGTTCCTGCTGGTTCATTGAAAACACCCGGTACCCCTTGTGTGTTTCCGAAACGACTAACCTTTCAGACCTCAGCAGTGACAGTGCCTCGCGCACCGGGGTCTTGCTGATCTCAAGCGCCTGAGACAGCGCCGTCTCGGTTAGCGGTTGATCCAGCCGGAGTTCCTTGCGGATGATGCTGACTCGGATCGTATCAGCCGCAATCTGTGCCAGCGATCGGTGTGGAGTTTCAATTTCCAGTGACAGTGTCTCCATACTTGGCCCTTGGGAAGTCCGGGATGGAATCGTAGAGATTCCTTCCCATGATACCAGTCTCTAAAAAAATGTTGCACTTTCCATTTTACGAGAATAGCATATCATACATAATATCTCAAGAGAAAATGAGACCCGGGTGTCCTCCGAACGGAGTTTGATCATAAACAAAGCTGCTACGATGAAAGAGACTGCACGAATTGCCGTTGTCGGTGCTGGATGGTGGGCCTGCGAGTTCCACATCCCGCATGTGTTACAAAACCCAAATGCCGAACTGGTATCAGCATCGAGGCTTGGAGCCAAGGAACTCGACCACATCAAAAACCGTTTCGGGATTCCTCATGTCACGGAAAACCATCGGGAGGTTTACTCCCAGCATCCCGATGGAGTGATCGTATCATCTCCCCACACCTACCACTTTGAACACGCGGCAGCTGCGTTGGAGAATCGCTGTCATGTTTTGGTGGAGAAGCCCATGGTGACCGAAATTCAGGAGGCCCGTGATCTGAGCCAAATGGTGGAACAATCCGGAAAGATTCTGATGACGCCTTACGGCTTGAACCACACCCGCTTCATGGAGCAGGCCGCAGATCATGTCCGGGACGGGCAGATTGGCGAGATCAAGCACATCGTGCTGCACATGTCTTCGGCGTTGATGGATTTATTTGGAGGCGAACCCATGCTGGAAACCGAGAAACATTTGTTCCGCCCCCCGGCATCAACATGGGCCGATCCGCAACGTGCTGGCGGCTATGGGTGGGGGCAGATGTCCCATGCACTGGCTGCGTTGTTTTTCGTGACGGGCCTAGAGCCAATGGACATCCATGCAGTAGCAGGCAAGTCCCCCACTGGTGTAGATTATTTTGATGCCGCCATCCTGCGCTTCACGCAGGATGCTACGGGAACGATTTCCGGTGCTGCGGGATTGCCGAAACACTGTCCACCTCAGTTAGATCTCAAGGTTTACGGCAGTGAGGGAATGCTATTGCTGGATGTAGAAGAAGGTCGAGAGCGCTTGCAAATCCGTCGTTTTGATAGAAACGATACGATTGAATCCATGAAGCTAGGGGAGGGGTACGGCTCTTATTCCACTCAAGAATCAATTAACCGTTTCATCACACTTTGCCGGGACGGGCAAGCCCGCAACTGCGGAGATCATGTTGTGGGGGCAAAAACTATTCAAGTCCTGAAAGCAATGTATGAATCAATTTCAACGGGTAAAACCGTAACATGCTGAGAGCTGATCCTAGTGAACTGAAAGACAACTACCAACGTCAGGGATTTGTCGTAATCAATGAACTGTTTGACGAGGCGGAAGTTGCCGAATTCCAGCGGGGGACCGATGAGCTGGTGGAGCAGTCAAAAAACCACCAGAAATCAGACTCGAAATTCGATCTGGAACCAGATCACTCGGAGGCCGCCCCTCGCGTGCAGCGGATTAAAGTTCCACACAAGCAGAGCGAGGTGTTTAGCAGGGCAGTGCGGAACCCCAAAATACTCCTTGTGTTAAAAATACTGCTCGGAGAAAATGTCCGCTTCCGGAACAGCAAACTCAACATCAAAGCCGCTCACGGAGGCTCTGCGGTGAACTGGCATCAGGACTGGGCATTTTATCCGCATACCAATCCTGATTTGTTGGCAGTGGGGATCATGATTGACGATATTGACGAAGACAATGCTCCTTTGATGGTGGTTCCACAAAGTCATCTGGGCAAAACTTTGAATCACCACTACAAGGGGATTTTTAGTGGTTCTATTGACTTGGAAAAGGAAGGGATCGATCTTTCAACAGCTGTTAAAATTACGGGTAAAGCCGGTTCCGCGAGCTTTCATCACGTCAAAACTCTGCATGGATCAAGTCCGAATTTTTCAAACCGACCACGCAGGCTGTTACTATTTGAATATGCTGCTGCTGATGCCTGGCCCTTGGTTGATTTTGAAGTTTATGGTGCTTTTTCAGAATACGAAGAAAAAATCGTGATTGGGATAAGCACCCTGCAACCACGATGTGAAAATGTGGACATGATTATGCCTTATCCCAGACCTCCGAATCCAGATTCAATCTACCGAATTCAGGAGGTCCGCAAGTCATAATCAATATAGTTTTAAATCAAAAATTTCGTAATAATTGAACTCAGTTGAGGAAAATGAAGATGAGCAACACATCATTTGCTTGGGTTCTGGAAGTCAGACCCGGATATGAGGAAGAGTACAAAAAGAGGCATGAGGAAATCTGGCCGGAAATGGTTGAAATGCTACGGGAGTCCGGAGTAAAAAATTACTCGATTTTCCGTCATGGCTTGACGTTGTTTGGCTATTTTGAAACTGATGATTTGGAAAAAACCATTGCCCGCATCAACCAAAGTGAAGTCAACCAGAAGTGGGGTGAATACATGGCTCCCATAATGAAAATAGATGTGGACACCCGAATTAATTACCCATTTCTGCTTCCACTGCAATGGCACATGGAATGAAGACTTCAACCGTTTAAAATAAATAATTTGGAAAACTCTAATCCGCCAGTTCTAGAAGTGCTGAACATCTCCAAGTGTTTTGATATGACTCAAGCACTTGATGGAGTTTCGTTGAAAATGTACCCAGGAGAAATACATGCACTTGTCGGAGAAAATGGTGCTGGAAAATCAACCCTGATTAAAATACTGACTGGTATCCAGCAGGCCGATCAAGGTGAAATAAGGCTTTCAGAAAAACCTGTCCAGATCAACAACTCTCAAGAAGCTCAAGCCTACGGAATTGCAGCAATCTATCAGGAACCACTGTTGTTTCCGGATCTCGATGTTGCAGAAAATATTTTCATCAGTCATCAAAATCAGGGATTTTTTGTCCGTTGGAACAAGATATATGAAGAAGCTGAAAAAATCCTCAATGATTTGGGCTTCCGTATTGACGTCCACAATGCGGCAAGCGGATTGACGCTCGCGGCACAACAGGCTGTAGAAATTGCCAAAGCCATTTCGATGAATGTTCGAGTACTCATCATGGACGAACCTACTGCCTCGTTATCAGACCATGAGGTCAATCAGCTATTCCGTGTGGCTAGGCAACTCAAGCAAGACAATGTTGCTCTTTTGTTCATCAGCCATCGATTAGAAGAGGTCTTTGAAATCGCCGACCGGATCACGGTTCTTCGTGACGGCAGGCACATCTCTACCAATGCGCTGTCTACTGTCACCAAGGACAGCCTCGTAAAGGAGATGGTTGGACGGGAAGTAGATCAATTCTACGCAACAGGGAAAACTAGAGTAGTCGGTAAACGTATTTGCTCGGTAAAAAATCTATCCAAGGAGTCTACGTTCTCTAATATTAATTTTGAGTTACATGAAGGAGAGATACTTGGATTTTCCGGACTTGTAGGTTCCCGTCGCACTGATGTTGGATTGGCAATGTTTGGTATAAATCCTGCCGATTCTGGAAGCATCGAACTTGAAGGTGAAACAGTAAAAATTAACTCACCGCAAACCGCAAAAAAACTCGGGATCGTCTACATGACCGAGGATCGGCATCAGTTAGGTTTGGCCATGCCCATGTCAATCACTTCAAACATTACCCTTCCGTCATTAAGTCGGTATCTTGGCAAGTTTGGAATCATTAATAAAGAGAAAGAAGACGAAACAGCCAATGAGTTCAAAAATCGATTACAAATAAAAACCACCTCGCTTGAGCAAGAAGTTAGCACATTATCCGGTGGTAACCAACAGAAAGTGATGTTCAGTAAATGGCTAAATACCCAACCAAAAATAATTATTTTGGACGAACCGACTAGAGGGATTGATGTTGGAGCGAAAGCTGAGGTGCATGCGATGATACAGGAATTAGCAGAGAAGGGTCTCTCTATCATCTGTATTTCCTCGGATCTCCCGGAAGTGCTGGCCATGAGCGATCGAATCCTGATCATGCGGGAAGGTAAGCAAATGGGAATTGTGAAAAGCCAAAATGCAACTCCGGAATCTGTCATGTCCTTGGCGATGGGACAGAACAAGGAGTCTTAATGAACGGCCTCTTACACAAACTACGTCCGGAAAGATTGAGGGAACTGGTCTTGCTTCTGCTCATATTCGTGGTGTTGCTTTTCTTTTCTACTGTAATCGAGTATTACCTCAACGCACGTTTGTTCAACCGAGTGTCAACGAGCGTTGCCATCATGGGCGTGCTGGCAATTGGGCAGACTTTGGTGGTTTTGACGCGCAATATAGATTTATCAGTGGGTTCCATGGTGGGATTCACGGCTTACTTTGTCGGTCAGCAGCTTTCTCAAAACAATGAGATCACCCCACTTGTTGCAATTTTCATGGCCATTGGAGTTGGAGCTTTGATGGGAGGATTCAACGGTTTCCTAGTGGCCTTTTGTCGCATCCCCGCCATTATTGTCACTTTGGGAACGATGGCTCTGTATCGAACTTTGCTCGTTGAATATTCCGACGCCAAAACCGTACTCACCGTCAATCTCCCTCAGTGGTTATTGGATCTGCCGAGGTTCAATGTATTGAGTTACGAACGCTTACACCTAAGATTGATGGTCGCAGGAATGTTAGTTGTGGTCATACTCTTTCAACTAAGCTTGCGCTACACATCCTTCGGACGAAAACTATATGCAGTCGGTTCAAATCCGGAGGCGGCCAGAAACTCCGGTTTTTCTAACCGGAAAATAATTTTTACGGCCTTCGTTATGTGTGGTGCACTAGCAGGACTGACTGGGTTCATGTTCCTAGCACGGTTTGGGAACATTACCGTGGTAGCCGGAAGCGGTCTTGAACTCAAATCTGTTGCAGCAGTAGTAGTTGGAGGAGTCAATATTTTTGGTGGCTCCGGAAGTATTTTTGGCGCAGTGTTGGGTGCCGTTATAATTGACTTGTTGGAAAACAGCCTGATCCGCTGGTTGCAGATTAGCGAATTTTGGCGAGATGCCATGCTTGGAATATTAATTCTGGCTTCAGTGGCAACCGACAGTGTTATTATGAAACGTTTTCGTGACTACCGCTTGAAAAAACTAGCTCAAACGAACTCTTGATTTACTTGAAGGAACGTTAATGTCTATTTTGAAAAAATTGAGAAGTTGGGAAGGGTTCCTGAGTCTGATTCTAGTATCGGTCATCTTGGTCAATGCCCTCAATTCAGAATCTTTTCTGAGCATTGATAACCAGATCAATATATTCGAATTGTCAATCGAAAAAATCATTGTTGCCTTGGTCATGGTCTTTATTATTCTGAATGCCGAAATTGACCTGTCAGTGGCTTCGATGATGGGTCTTTCTGCCTGTGTATTGGGTTGGTTGGTGGAATCTGGAACTCCGATGATACTGGCCTTAGGTTTGTGCCTGATCATTGGAGCCTTGGGTGGGGCCTTCAACGGCTTCTGGATCACTGTGTTCAAACTGCCGTCTCTCGTTGTGACATTGGCGATGCTGATCGGGTTCCGGGGCTTGGCACGGGTGCTGGTTGAAGACCGTTCCATTCGTGTGTTTCCCCCGTGGTTTGAAGCCTTGGGTCAGCAACCGCTGCTGGGGCCATTCCCCCTTTCGATGCTTTTATTCTTTAGTTTGCTGGTGCTGGTTGTGATCATCCTGCAGTACACTGGTCTCGGTCGCTATGTTTACTTTATAGGGATCAATCAGAATGTGGCTCTATACTCCGGGGTTAACGTTTCCAAAGTCAAAATGTTTTTATTCACGGCATCAGGATTAATTTCCGCACTGGCTGGGATTATTTTCGCTGCCCGTTTAGGTGCAGTTCGTGGCGATATGGGACTTTCTTTTGAACTGGATATCATCACTATGGTACTACTTGGAGGGGTCAGTATTTTCGGAGGTTCAGGCACTATTTACGGGGTTATTCTCTCCATTTTTATTGTGCTTTACTTGAGAAACGGAATGTCATTGAGTAATATCACTGGCCATGTCCAAACCGGGGTTATTGGGGGTTTGTTAATCCTGTCGGTCTTGATTCCCAATCTACAGAAAATGATACAAGAATTTTGGAGCCAACACCGAAGATCGATTTAAAATGAAGACTGAAAGACTTTCATCTCAATCATTTAATCACTCTATGCAATAAGGAGGCAATGCCTATGAAACACTGAGCAGTCGATTCTAAGCTAGTTTTTTTCAATCCTGAATTAAGGAGAAGTTATGTTTTATCGTAAAATGATTACACTCGTTCCATTGTTTTTCATGCTCATCGGGAGCCTGGCAATGGGGCACACTGTCGCCAAAAAAGGCCAAAAGGCCGATTTGGTCTTGATGCCGAAATTTCTCGGCATCTTGGTTTTCGATCAGGCGCACGAAGGTGCCAAGGAAGCCCATGCCGAATTGGGGAACCCCGGGGAATTGTTGTTTCTTGGGCCAACCCCGGAGAATAGCGTTGCCGGTCAGATTGAAATTCTGACCACCGCAACCACACAAGGTCAGGACGGCATTATGATCTCAAACAATGCCGGAGACCAGATTGCTCCTGCGGCCAAGAAGGCGCGCGCCAAGGGGATGACGGTTGTGACTTGGGACTCACCCATTCCATCTGCGGATGGCGAGCAGTTGTTCATCGCTCAGGTGGACTTCAATGAAACCGGAACCGTAATGGCCGATATGGCTTTGAATATTATCGGATCCTCTGGTGGTGAGTTTGCAGTGCTTTCCGCTTCACCGGATGCCTCAAACCAAAATGCTTGGAATGCTGCTATGAAGGAAGCTTTGAAGGCTCCCAAGTATTCCAAAATTAAGCTGGTAGATTTGGTTTATGGAGATGATCAATCGGAGAAAAGCTACAATCAAGCGCTGGCTTTAGTGGACAAACATCCGAAATTGAAGTTGATCATGGCCCCGACCACTGTCGGTATTGCCTCAGCGGCAAAGGCGATGCAGGACGAAGGGTTATGCGATCAGGTCAAGGTGAGCGGTCTTGGGTTGCCGGCAGAAATGGTGAGCTATACGATGAACGGTTGTGCTCCTGAGTTTGCACTCTGGAGTTTTGTTGATTTAGGCTACCTTTCCTATTATGCCACTTATCTTCTGGCCACAAACCAAATTGAGGGCATTGCAGGAGAAACCTTCAAGGCCGGAAGGATGGGGTACTACACGATTGAAAAAGACCCCACCCGCGACAAAGGACTGCGCGTGTTAATGGGACCCTTCAGCACGTACAATAAAGATAACGTGGAAGCATCGGCAAAATAACGCCAGCTTAACCCTGCTGTCCGGGGAGTGTTGCAAAACACTCCCCACAAAACATTTCTGGATTCAGAAATATAAGACCTGAATTCAACTCGTAAGTGTAACTCTTTGAGGATGTGCGGTTTCAGTATTTTACTCCATGTCATTCGGATTTTGTCTTTTAGTTTTATATGCTTATCCTAGTGTTCGTTTTGTACTTGGCAGAAAACCAATCTTTTCCGATCCGGAGAGTATTGCACTTACGAGTTGAATTCAAGCGTTTCAATATCACAGGTATTTTATGAAAAATATTGATCTCCAAAATCGATGTGCTGTGATCACAGGCGAGGCACAAGGCATGGGCTTGGTGAGGGGCGCATGGCTCTATTCTTCCGCAATTTTACCCACCGCCGGGAGAGTCTTCGATCTGAACTACAATCACCCGAATTATTGAAGAGGTTATGATGAAGCAAGTGACGATCACCGATGTCCGGGCTTTTGTCTTGGAGCAGGCCGGTTCCGGAGGAGATTATCACGACCGTGAACAGGGCCACTGGTTGGTGGACACCCTGATTGCCACTCCCATGTCTGCCTATCCGGAGTACAAACAATCCCGCACCAGCTTTGGCATCAACGTGATGAAGAGCATCGTTGTGGAAGTAGAGGCTTCGGATGGCACAATCGGAATCAGTGCTGGACAGGGAGGCGCCCCGGCGTGTTACATGATTGAGCAGCACTTCCGGCGTTTCATCGTCGGTCAAGACCCAAGGAGCTTGAATCGCATCTGGGACCAGATGTTCCGGGCCAGCAGGTATTACGGTGGCAAGGGAGTGCCGCTCTGGGCAATCAGTGCCGTTGATTTGGCCCTCTGGGATTTGCTGGGCCTGCTCCGGCAAGAACCCGTTTATCAAATGATCGGCGGGGCCGTGCGAAATGAGATCGAACTTTATTGCACGGGAATCCGTCCGGATGTCGCCAAAGAAGCCGGATTCATCGGAGGAAAAATGCCCCTGCCTCATAGTCCGGCAGACCGCCGGGAAGGTCTGAATGCCAATGTGAAGCAATTCCGTGAAATGCGAGATCGGGTTGGCCCGGATTTTCATCTGATGGCGGACTGCTGGATGGCTCTCGATGTACCCTATGCGGTAGAATTGGCCTACGCTCTTCAGGAGATCGGCATGTACTGGCTGGAGGAGGTTTTGCATCCTGATGACTTCGACGGCTACAAGTTGCTCAAGGAACGAGTCCCGTGGATGCGCTGGACCACTGGAGAACACGAGTACACCCGTTATGGATTCCGGAAGCTCATCGAATCCCGCTCGGTTGACATCCTCCAGCCCGATGTCATGTGGTGTGGAGGTTTGACCGAACTGTTGCGCATCTCAGCCATGGCTGCTGCATATGACATTCCTGTGGTGCCTCACGGTAGTGGCGCATACAGCTACCACTTTGTCGTCACGCAACCCCACTGTCCATTCTGCGAGTACCTGAACACCAGCACAGACTGCCTGAGCTTTCCTCCGGTGTTTGGAAACATGTTTGAGAATGAAATTCTTCCAAAAAACGGGAAAATCAAATTGACGGATGATCCCGGATGGGGGCTGAAGTTGAACCGCAAGGGTTTGGAACTGAACAGGGTTTCTCCAGCAGCTAAACGACAGGGAGAATGAGAATGGAGATTTGGGATCCACATTTTCATCTGTGGGATGTCTCAGAGAATACGCTCTCCGGGCATGATTCCAGTCAGCTTTTCGCACCCGATGACAACCCCGTTTATTCTTGGGATTGTTACGAACAAGACATGCTCTCAGCAGGTTCCGATTTTGAACATAACGGAGGGGCTTTCGTAGAGGCGGTCAGTGTTTGTCATGTCGGTGCCACAGGAGATGGATTCACTTCTGAATGTTTGGCAGAAACAAACTGGGTTTCCAAGCAATTTTGCAACTCAAATAATTGCTATATCATTGTTTCATCTGCACCTCTTGAGGATGTGGATTCCGGAAAGATCCTAGCTCAACTGGCTGAAAATCCCCTTGTTCGAGGAATCCGGCAAATCCTCAACCATGAACCATCATGGCCAAGAAATGAACAGCTCGGAGATTTGCTTAGTAATGCAAGGTGGCGTGAAGGATACGCCAAATTGGAAAATCACTCCTTGTCCTTTGATTTACAGCTAAACCCGCATCAATTCAAGGATGCTGTCAGTTTGGTGGAAAAACATCCGGAAACTCCTGTCATCATTGGTCATTTGGGAAGCCCCACGATTGATGATATCACAGAAAATAAGGATGTCTACTGGGAAGGTTTGAAAGCCTTTTCAGACCAAGAAAAAACCTTTGTTAAAATTTCAATGCTTTCCTACATTGACAAGAATTGGGAGCAAAGTTCATTAGTTCAGGAAACCGTGCTCAGAGTGATTGATTTGTTTGGAGTTGATCGCTGTTTCTTCGCGTCTAATTTTCCAGTTGAGAATCATTTTGGTTGGAATGCTGAGCGTTTGTACAAAGCCTTTGTCAATCTAATTGAGCGTCAGTATAATCGAGAGGATCAACAAAAACTTTTTGCTGAAAACGCTAAAAAAGCCTATCGTGTCGAAACAATTCAATGCTGATCCAGAACAAAACCTATTGTAACTATTCAGTCGATGTTACGCAGAGTGTCATTAGACTAAACTAAAGCCAGTCGATTTTGAGTCCCACTCATCTTTTCAAGATTATCATATGTGATTTTAAAAGCCTCGATATAAATTTTTTCATTAATGGCAAAGTGGTTCAATTTTATCCTGATTCTCAGCTTTTCAGGTTTAACGAATGAATAAAGAACAGCAAGCAGGCCCAGAATCTTGAGCCTGTCAATTCCGAATCGTTCGCGAAGCGGATTTTTCTGTTTCAGGTTGGCGCTGAGAAGGAAATGTAATAGTTACATCTTTTCTCCTTATAGATGAAATGGATACCCGAATGAGTGGATCATCCGCTTGATCCTCGATCGATCAATACTTTGCTCTCGCGGACACTATTTGAGTAGCCCCCAATCTTAGGCTGTCAAAACATTTTTTGTAGTGGCTCACTATCACAATGACCGATTGTATTCGATGATGAACCGTCGAATGACGCAGACTTGCCCCAGTTCTTCTTTGAGAAGGCGAAGGCTCCGTCAAGATTTTTGTTGGCAGGGGGCATCGCCATGCGAGACTTGCAGAATTGTGGAAGGTGGGGCATCATGCCGCTAGGATTCGGGTTGCTCGCAACCCTCTGATTGTGCGTCCTTGCGGTAAAAAATGGTGGCCGCAGACGTGCTCATTTCGTATGAAGGAAACTGGATGGCCGAAGCACCGTTTGTTCTCAATCCGCGTGGGCCGATCTTAGAGGTCACGCTTTCCAAGGGCAAGGCCAACGCCATCAGCGCCGAGGACAGCCGCGAACTCAACCACATGTGGGAGGCGTTCCGGGATCATCCGGAGCAGCGTTTTGCCATCCTCACCGGTAAGGGCGAGAAGTTCTTTTGCGCAGGCTGGGACTTGAAGAATGTCGCTGTCAGCGGGGAGGCTTCGGATTCCGACTACGGTTCCGGAGGTTTTGGCGGACTGAACTATCCGCGCAACCTCTACAAGCCGATCATTTGCGCGGTCAACGGCATTGCCTGTGGTGGTGGCTTTGAGATCATGCTCGGCTGCGACATCATCGTCGCCGAGGAACACGCCACTTTTGCGCTTCCGGAAATCAACGTGGGGGTGCTTCCGGATTGCGGAGTGGTGAAATTGCGGCGGCGTGTTCCGTATCACGTTGCGGTCGAATTCATGATGACCGGACGCTGGATGGATGCGGAGGAAGCCAAGCACTGGGGGTTGGTCAACCACATCGTTCCCAAGGGGCAGGGATTGGCCAAGGCCCGGGAGATTGCCGAAATGCTTGCCGACGGCCCCCCACTACTCTATCCCGCGATCAAACAAGTCTTACGGATGACCGAGATGGTTCCGGAAAACGAAGCCTTTGCCGTCCACGATGCCTGTGCCACCGTCATGGCAGTTAACCGCTCCGAGGACATCAAGGAAGGCGCACGAGCCTTTGCCGAAAAGCGTGATCCAGTTTGGCAGGGGCGCTAATGAAAACGCAGTTTATGCTCTCAGTGAATGCCCATGCTTGAAATCGATCGAGCCGCTTTGGAGTCAGACGCAACGGAGGTTCCGGAAGAACCCCGGCTCAGCGCAAACCCTGCCGTTCCGGACAGCATCACGAAAGGCGTGTGGACGACGCCAATCGTGCGACACACCGCCGCTGTCCGCAAGGAACTCGACGATCAGTTGGCCGTGGAGGAACCGTTGGAGATGCGGATTTTGGCGGATGGCTTTCAATTTCGGGTGGCGGTGACAATGCGCACTCCGGGGCATGATTTTGAACTGGCGGTGGGATTTCTGCTCAGTGAAGGTTTGGTGCCGGAGCCGGGAACCGTGGCCCGAGTGTTTCGTCCAGAGGATCCGCATGAACCACAGCCTGAGAACATGGTCATCGTCGAACTCAAACCCGGCACTCCGTTCCATCCAAAACGCCTGAGCCGTAATGTTTTCACCTCGTCCAGTTGCGGGATTTGTGGAAAAAACTCGCTCGATTCTGTGTGGGAGGTGTGCCCCTCGCGTCCGCAGGGCTTGGACGGATTTTCGCCGGATTTGCTGCGCAGCCTCCCGGATCGGCTCCGCGAAGTGCAGGCAGTTTTCACGCAAACTGGCGGATTGCACGCAGCGGCGCTTTTCGACGAATCCGGTAAGCTGCTCTTGCTCCGCGAGGATGTCGGACGGCACAATGCTGTGGACAAAATCAACGGTCGATTGCTGCTCGACGAGCAACTTCCCGCCTCTGGACGGCTCCTGCTCGTGAGTGGACGCGCCAGCTTTGAGCTCGTGCAGAAAGCGGTGATCGGCGGCATTCCAGCACTCGCCTCAGTTGGCGCACCGAGCAGCCTTGCCGTGTTGACCGCCCGCGAATTTGGCATGACGCTCGTGGGTTTCCTCAGCCCCAAGCGGTTCAATATCTATTCCGGAGCCGAACGCATCCGCTAAATTTGAAATGAACACCCCCGATTTTCAACCACCTCCGTGGCCCAGTGCTTTCAACGAAGCACCCAAATGGGCGGTTGAGCGGGCAGAGATTTTCGACCCCGAAATGGAGCGAATCTTTGCAGGACCGCTCTGGCATCTGGTGGGGCACCGCGCTGAATTGGATGCGCCCGGACGTTTCAAAACCGTGCAGCTTGGGCGGGTGCCACTGATTCTCATTCACGGGCAGGATGGCGTCATCCGCGCCTTGCACAACGCTTGTGCTCATCGCGGCACCATGCTCGAACCCCGTTTTCGGGGCAAGGCCCGCGAGTTTGAATGCCCGTTTCACCGCTGGGCGTATTCGCTGGAAGGCACCCTCACCCGCTGCCCCGGCGTCAAGGATTTTCCGGGGTCTTTTGAACTGACTAACCACGGACTCGCCAGTGCCCGCGTTGAAGAGTTTTGTGGGTTGTTGTTCGCGTCCCTGCATCCAGATCCGCCAGTGCTGGAAGCGTGGCTGGCGGAAATCGCAACACCTTTGCGGGCAGCCCTTGGAGGCGACGGGCGGCTAAAGTTGTTGGGCTACCAGAAAACTATCTTTGAAACGAACTGGAAAATCTACATTGACGATGAAGGCTACCACGCGCCTTTGCTGCACCGGGCCTTTCAGATCCTGAAATGGAAGGGTGGCGCAGGCTCACAAGTTCGGTCTTCCCAGGGGCATCGTGTCACGGAAACCGTGATGGAAGGGGTGGCGGACAACTTAGGCCTGCTGAACGATCCGGAACTGATGCGCTACTGGGGCGGCGAGCATCCCCGCAACAAGCTTCCGCACCAAAAGGCAGGTTCACTGCTCGTCACTCCGTGGCCATTGGGAGCGGTGATGAATCACCTCGACATCATCAACTGCCGCTTCGCCAACCCCCTTTCGCCCACACAAACCGAGGTGCATTACGCCTACTTCGCACATCAGGACGATGATCCGGAACTCGTGCGGCACCGAGTGCGGCAATCCTCCAATTTGATCGGGCCCAGTGGTTTTATCAGCTTGGAGGACGGGGCCGTGTTCGGTCGTATCCAGAAGGCGCTCCACGCTGAACCGGACCGCATCCGCTATCTGCGCGGCTGGCAGGACAGCTCGGAGAACGACCCGTGGCACGTCAGCCACAACGACGAGGTGACGAACACCGTGTGGTGGGAGACCTATCGTCAGACGATGGGCTTTGAACGGGCCACCTCATGAGCGCAGTGATTCCGGAGGAAATCCGGCAGGCGGTGGACGCTTTGCAGCAGCGCTACCTGCGGGCACTCGATGGCAAAGACATGCGGGGTTGGCTCGAGTGCTTTGACCGGGACGGTTCGTACTTTGTGACTGGAGCGGACAACGATCAGGACGACCTGCCCATTGGTCTCATGTTTGACGATTCCTACGAACGCCTGCAAGACCGCGTCACCTATGTAACGCAAGTTTGGCCCGGCGCGTTTGAGGATTACCAGACTCGGCATTTCCTGCAAACGCTTGACCTGCAAGCGGACGCAGACGGTCTCTGGAAATCCCTGAGCAATGTCACCGTTTTCGCCACAGACTTGCGGGGTCGCTCCCAGCTTTTTATCGCCGGCACCTACCACGATCGCATCCGCGTCACCAACGGCATGGCCCGCTTCTGCGGGCGCCGTGTTGTCCTCGACACTTTCGCCACTCCGGGCGTAGTCGTTTATCCGCTCTGAAGAACTCCGCGCTCGCGGATAAGTTCACAACTTTGCTGGTCCAGCAATGAGGGCATGATGCCATTAGGCTTGTCCTTGAGGCTCCGCCCGGGTATCCTTTTCCTTGTTCTTTGCACATGCCACGCACCATCCATGAAGCGTCACGCGCCGGAAGGCACGGTCGTCATCCGCAAATACCCCAATCGCCGACTCTATGACGTCACGCGCAGCAAGCACCTCACGCTAGACGAGTTGGTGGAGTTGATCAAGCAGGGCCGCGAGGTGCAGGTGATCGACTCGAAAACGCGGGAGGACATCACTCCAGCTGTGCTAGCGCAGGTGGTCTTGGAACAAAATTCCTATCTGTTTTCTGCGGACTTCCTGCACCAGCTCATTCGTAACCAAGACGGGTTGATCGGAGATTTTCTCACCGAATTTCTGCCAAAAGTGCTGGACTCCTACTTGGAAACCCGTGACCTCA
The DNA here is from genome assembly GCA_913020725.1 of uncultured Pseudomonadota bacterium. Lineage (GTDB taxonomy): Bacteria > SAR324 > SAR324 > SAR324 > NAC60-12 > UBA8110. Next base: position 30,655 of record CAJWCD010000007.1, on the reverse strand, counting down.
TGCGGCGGCATATGACGCAGTTCACAACGCCGCAAGCATGGTTGGGGCAATCTGGAGCCTTGCCCTTCACAAACCCCCTGACGAACTTCACGGATCACCTCCGTCAGTTCAGACCTCCTGGATTCGCCCCCCCTCCCGATTCAACGAGGGGTGAGGAACCAGAAACTCAGCCTTCAAGCAGCGAACCACCCACGCCTAGTACGGACGGGTTTGGAACCCACCCCGCCCCGCCCCCAATCCCCAATCCCCCTCCCGAACAGAGTGAGGTGGACGACCTCAAGCAGCGGCTGCTGGATTTGGAAACACGCATGGCCTCACTGAAGGATTGAGCAAGATGGAGTTTGAAGCTGTTATTGGATTGGAGATACACGCGCAAATGGCAACGAAATCCAAGCTGTTCTGCAACTGCCCCACCAGCTTTGGAGCGGACCCCAACGAACACACTTGCCCAGTCTGTCTCGGCCTGCCGGGTGCCTTGCCCGTTCTCAACGAGCAGGTGCAGGAGTTCGCCGTGCAGCTAGGACTGGCGACCCATTGCGAAATCCGGCTCGACTCTCAGTTCGCCCGCAAGAACTACTTCTATCCGGACCTGCCCAAGGCGTATCAGATTTCGCAGTACGACCGCCCGATCTGCGAACGCGGCTGGGTGATGATCGACACCAAATCCGGAGCCAAACGCATCGGCATCACGCGCATCCACATCGAGGAAGACGCCGGAAAGCTCGTGCATGAATCCGCCGGAGAGTCGAGCTTTGTGGACTTCAACCGCGCCGGGACTCCCCTGCTGGAGATCGTCAGCGAACCAGACTTGCGCACTCCGGAAGAGGCCAAGACATATATGGAGAAACTCCATTCGCTGGTGACGTACCTCGGTGTTTCCGAAGGTGACATGGAAAAAGGCCAACTGCGCTGTGACGCCAATGTTTCGGTGCGTCCCAAGGGGCAGAAACAGCTTGGAGTCCGGGCCGAGGTCAAGAATCTTAACTCCTTCCGTTTCATCCAGCAGGCGGTCGCCTATGAGATTGACCGACACCAAGAGGAATTGTTGGATGGGCGGAAACTAGTGCAGGAAACGCGGCTCTGGGATTCCGAGCGGCGCGTCACCTTCACCATGCGCACGAAAGAGGAAGCCGGGGAATACCGCTACTTTCCCGATCCCGATCTGCCGCTGGTCCAGCTTTCAGAAACACGGGTGGAGGAAATCCAAAACGCCCTTCCGGAACTTCCGGACGCGAAACAGGAACGCTACCAGCAGGAGCATGGGCTGAGTTCTTACGATGCCGGAGTGCTGATCGCCAGCCGCGAAACCGCCGAGTTTTTCGAGGAAACGCTGGCGGAAGGTGCAGACCCCAAGCTCGCCTGCAACTGGATCATGGGCGACCTCACCCGCGTGATGAACGAGAGCGGCTGTGGCCTCCGGGACAGTGGAATCGCCCCCGCCCAGCTTGCGGAACTCACGGAACTGCTCCGCAAGGGCGAGATCAGCAGCAAAATTGCCAAGTCCGTTTTTGAGGAAATGCGCAATTCCGGAAAGGCTCCGGCTCAGATTGTGGAGGAAAAGGGGCTGAAACAGGTTTCGGACACCGACAAACTCGGTCGGCTCGCCACTGAACTCATCGCGGCGAATCCGGAACAGGTGGAGCAATACCGTGCTGGAAAAACCAAGGTGCTCGGATTTTTTGTGGGACAAATGATGAAACAGACCAAAGGACAGGGCAACCCCCAGTTGATCAATCAACTGCTGCGGGAACGCCTCGATGCCTGAAACTCCGAGCTACTTCCGGCTGCTGAAATGGGGATCATTGCTTGCCTTGCCGGGCTGTGGACTCTGGGTGTTCTTAGGAACTCCGCTGGAGAGCAGCCAAGGTTTTGTGCAGAAAATTATGTACCTGCACGTCCCTTCCGTGGTCACAACCTACCTCGCTTTCTTCGTGGTTTTTGTGTGCAGCATTGCCTACCTCTGGAAACGCGACCTCAAGTTTGACCGCATCGCCAAATCCTCGGCAGAAATCGGACTCGTGTTCTGCGTGCTGGTTCTCATCACCGGCATGGTGTGGGGCAAGCCGACGTGGGGTACTTACTGGGTGTGGGACGCTCGGCTGACCACGACGCTGCTGCTCTTCCTCATCTTCGTGGGCTACTTCGTGCTGCGTATGTCCGTACCCGACCGGGACAAGGAGGCCCGGCTGGCGTCTGTCCTTGGGGTCATCGGTGTCCTTGACATCCCAATCATCCACAAATCTGTCGAATGGTGGCGTACCCTGCACCAGCCCTCCACACTCTTCAAGGTTGAAGCGGGTGCGGCCAAACCCTCAATGCCTCCGGAACTGCTCTATCCGCTGTTTGCCTGCATGGTCGCGATGGCCATTTTCTACGGCTACCTGCTGCTGATGCGCTACCGGATCGAGTGTGCTAACGACACAATTCAGGAACACATCGCCAACCACTCTCCGGAGTACTCCCGTGCCTGAAAACATCGAATACGTTCTCATCAGCTACGGCGTCTGGATTGCAGCCTTTCTCGGCTATCTACTCTGGACGTGGAACCGGCAGCATACCTGCCAGCAACAGCTTGAGGATCTGAAAATCTCCCCGAATTCCGCATCCCGCACTGTTCAGTCCGATGAGCGAGGTTTTGATTAACCACAGAGACGCAGAGTGCCGGAGGTGTGTTTAAGTTTTTCTCTGTGCCCTCTGCGGTGATTTAGCAACTCAAACATGAAGACACGCACCAAATTTGTCATTGGCGGATTCGTCATTTTCGCCACGCTGGCAGCGATTTCGATTCAGGGACTCCAGAAAGCCACTGTGTTCTTCTACACCCCACAGGAGGTGCTGGCCGCGCCTGCTGATTTTGAGAACAAGACCATCCGCATTGGGGCGCTCGTGCAGCCCGGTTCGGTGGAGTGGAACGCCCAAGCCATCCGGCTCGCCTTCAAAGTCACAGAAGACTCCCGGAATTTCGTTCCTGTCGTTTACAACGGTGTGAAACCCGACATGTTTCGGGAGGGGCAGGGCGTGGTCATCGAGGGGCGGATGCAGGGCGACGTCTTCCACGCGCAGCAGTTGCTCGTCAAGCACAGCGAGGAGTACACCGTGGAGCCCGCACACCAGAAGAGCAAGGAGGCCTACTACCAGTCCCTCTCACAGTAACCTTCCTCCACTGAGTTCCGATGCGCCTTCGCTTACTTAAACTCCAGCACTTCCGCAGTCTCCTCTCCGCCGATCCCCGGATTCGCAACCGCTTTCTAGCGATCGCCAGCCTGCTTGCGTTGCTTCTCTTCCTCATTGGCTTCAGCATCCAGCAGGGCATCCCGGACACGGGCACGAGTGAGTCGAGATTGATACTTTTTGTGGCGATCAACGTCAACATCGTCCTCATCGCCATCGTCTTCTACCTGATCGCCCGCAACCTTCTCAAGCTTGCTTACGAACATCGGCACCGCACCATTGGCGTCCGCCTCAAGACCAAGCTCATCACCGCCTTCGTGATCCTCTCGCTCCCGGCGATGGGTTTCCATCTCTTCGCCAGTACCTTCATCGCCCGCACCCTCGAATCGTGGCTGGAAGGCCAGCATGAAACCGTTGTGCAGAACGCCCAGCGCGTGGTAGAGACCTTCCACCTCGACCTCAAACACTCGATGGAGTTGCAAGGAGCGGCGTTCGCGGGACGACTGCAAGAGTGGCAAAGTCCCTCGAGTTCGGAGTTTTCCTTCCCCCCAAGTCCGGAGTTGGGTGCTGGCATCGTGGTTTATTCCTCCGAGCACAAAGTGCTGTCCCAGCGACTCCACACTCCACTGGCTCAGGAACTCTGGACCCCGCTTGCGGAAACCGAGTGGCCGCAGGTGCAGGAGCAAGACGTGACGTGGATCGTCGAAGAGCGCGGCGGGCGGATGCTCTATCGGCATTTCCGGAGGACAGAACTTGGCGGGCAGGCGACGTTTGTGGAAATCTTCCGCCCCACCCCACGGTCACTGACCCATGCGGTCAACGCCCTTGAGAAACAGGTGCTCAGCACTCAGGTTTTTGTGGAGTCGCAGGACTTGATCCGGCGCTACTACATCGTCGTCTTCCTGCTGATGACCTTCTTTATCCTCTTCGTCTCCATCTGGCTTGCATTCTACCTCGCCCGCGGTTTTGTGGAACCCATTGAGCAGCTTGCCGTTGCCACCCAACGAGTGTCAGAGGGGGAAGTTGGCTACCAAGTCACACTGGAGGAACCATTGGACCGCGATTTTGCACTGCTGGTCAACTCCTTCAACGCGATGAGCCGAGATTTACTGGAGTACCGCCAAGGGTTGATCCGCACGACCGAGCATCTCCAGGAGAGCAATCGGGTACTGGAAGAACACACACGGTTTGTGGACCTTGTGCTGGAGAACATCAGCACCGGCGTCGTGTCCCTAGACATGGACGGACGCATCGAGGGCATCAACCGCACTGCCAAGCAAATCCTGCAACTCAAGACTGCTGCCTTTCAGGGCAAGCACTTTGGGGAGGTGCTGGAACGGGAATCACTGGCGGGATTTGAGGAGATGTTCCAATCCCTACAGGCGAATCCGGGGAAGTCCGTGATGCGCAACCTCACGGTGTCCAAGCAGGGTGCCCCCGTTCATGTTTCGTCCGGCTTGTTTGCCTTGGAGAATCGCGAAGGGAAGCCGGTAGGCATGGTCTCGGTGTACCACAACATCACGGAGATGCAACGCTTACAACGGGCGCAGGCGTGGCGGGAGGTGGCACGACGCATTGCTCACGAGGTCAAGAACCCCCTCACCCCCATCCAACTCTCAGCCGAGCGCATCCGCCGCAAATACTCCGGGCTTATCGAGAATGACACCACGCTGGAGCAGGCAACGCGGACCATCATCCAAGAGGTGCAGCAACTCAAGCAGATGGTTAGCGAGTTCTCCAACTTCGCCAAGATTCCGGAGTCGAATCCACAGGCGAACGACCTCAACAGCATCATCCTTGAAGCAGTCCAGCTTTACGACGGCAATCTTCCCGCCCGCATTCGACTGGACACCCACTTGGCTCCGGACTTGCCCTCGTTACCCCTCGACCGCGAGCAGATACGGCGTGTTTTCATCAATCTCATTGACAACGCCATTGACGCCATCGAAAACAAGGGCCGCCTTTCCCGCATCTTCAAACAGGGCGTGATTGCCCTCACCACCCGCCTCGATCCCGAACTGCGGATTGTCCGGGTGGAAGTGGAAGACAACGGCACCGGGATTGAACCCGAAATCGCCGACCGACTTTTTGAGCCGTATGCGACCACCAAGGACGACGGCACCGGACTTGGCCTCACGATCCTCCACCAGACCCTTGCCGACCACAACGGCTTCGTGCGCTTCCAAAACCTTGAGTCCGGCGGCGCCTGTTTCACGCTGGAACTGCCCGTTTCCTGACCCCAAACGCTGCCGTTCTATCCATGAGCAAGCAATTCAAGACGCTCTCGTAAAAATCAAAGTAAATGCTTCTCAATCAACCACCTTGATGGACTGCTAAAAGTGGTTGACTTTGTGTAATCCGGAAAGTGTGCTAAACTTCTCAAAAAGAGCTTTTCAAGGAGCAGTCGATGAGATTTCCAAGAATCGGAGCCTTGGTGGTGGGGCTGGGCGTGTTGTGGGTTTCGCTGGCTCAAGCGCAGCAAGTGGGGTTCACACAAGAGGATCGGGAGCGGATCGATCGGCGTTTTGACCAAGTGGGAAAGCATATGGTGCGCATCGAGACCACGCTCCAGATGTTCATGGAATCCACAGCTCAACGCTTTGAGCAGGTGGACAAGCGTTTTGCCGAACAGCGCGAGGACTTCAACACGCGCTTTGAGCAGGTGGACAAGCGTTTTGCCGAACAGCGTGAGGACTTCAACACGCGCTTTGAGCAGATGCAAAACTCAATGAACACGCGCTTTGAGCAGAGGCAAAATTCAATGAACACGCGCTTTTCGGAACTGATGCAGTTCTTGCAGATCATCACGGGGATTTTCACGGTGATCATGGTCGCGGCCATTGGGTTTGCGTTTTGGGATCGCCGCACGGTCCTTGCCAAATCTAAGGAAGTCGCGCTGGAGGCTTTGGCGAAAGATGAGGAAATCCGAAAAATTGCTCTGGTGGAGCAGGTGACCGACGAAGTCCTCCGCCGCATGGATGTCCGCAAAGCAACACCACTCCAAGCTCCCCCGTCACCTGCGACTGCTTGACAAGCCGACCACGAGGCATGACGTCTCCAGCCACTAAGCATCAAACGACAAAAAAACGAATGCAGACGAAGTACGTTTTCATCACAGGAGGCGTGGTCTCCGGCTTAGGCAAGGGCATTGCGGCGGCATCTGTCGGAGCCTTGCTGGAAGCCCGTGGATTACACGTGAGCCTCATGAAGCTCGACCCGTATATCAACTTGGATGCAGGCACGATGAACCCCTTCCAGCACGGAGAGGTGTTTGTCACTAATGACGGCGCCGAAACCGACCTCGACCTTGGGCACTACGAGCGCTACACCAACGCGACGCTGACCCGCAAGCACAACTGCACGACTGGACAAATCTACGATTCCATCTTGCGCAAGGAGCGGGCGGGAGCCTACCTTGGGGAGACAGTGCAGGTGGTTCCGCACGTCATTGACGAGATCAAGTCCACCATCAAAGCAGCGGCGGATGATGCGGATGTTTGCATCGTCGAAATCGGCGGCACCGTGGGAGACATCGAATCACTCCCGTTCTTGGAGGCAATCCGGCAATTCCGACTGGAACATGGGCGTGAACACGCGCTCTTCGTCCATCTCACGCTCATCATCAAGACCACCGAGATGAAGACGAAGCCGACGCAGCACAGCGTGGGCAAGCTCCGGGAAATCGGCATTCAGCCCGAAATCCTCATCTGCCGCACCTCCGAGCCACTTCCTGACAAGTTGCGCCAGAAAATCTCACTGTTCACGAATGTTGAAGTCAATGCGGTGTTTGACGGCTTGGACGTCCCCTTGGTTTACGAAGCCCCACTGATGTTCCAGCGGCAGGGGTTGGACGACCGGCTCGTCGAGTACCTACACATGTGGACCCGCCAGCCCAAGCTGCAACCGTGGGTGGATTTGGTGGAGAGCTACCACAATCCACAGGGGGAGGTGGACATCGCCTTTGTCGGAAAATACGTCAACCAGCGCGATTCCTACGAAAGTCTCAACGAAGCACTGGTCCACGGCGGCATTGCCAATCAGTTGCGCGTCAACCTGCACTACATTGACTCCGAGGAATTGGAGTCGGGGGACGTTGCGAAACGGTTGCAGGCGATGGATGGCGTTCTTGTCGCTCACGGATTTGGAGAACGCGGCACCGAAGGCAAGGTGGCCGCCATCGAGTTTGTTCGTGTGCAAAGCATTCCGTTCTTTGGCATTTGCCTCGGAATGCAAATGGCGATTGTCGAGTTTGCCCGCAACGTCGCCGGACTCAAGGAAGCCTCCTCCGGGGAATTCCGACCGAACCACGCGCAGAACGTCATTGATCTGATGCCCGAACAGCGGGGCAAACAGGAAACCGGAGGCACGATGCGGTTGGGGGCGTACAAGGCTGAGCTTGTCGTGCGCTCCAAGATCGCCCGCATTTACAAAACCACCCGCATTTCTGAGCGGCATCGGCATCGCTACGAGGTCATGAACGAGTTTGTCCCCAAGCTCGAAAAAGCCGGACTCGTCTTCTCCGGAAGGAACCCGGAGCGTGATCTCGTCGAGACCATTGAACTTCCGGAGCATCCGTGGTTCATTGGCTGTCAGTATCATCCGGAACTTCAGTCGAAACCGCTCAAGCCGCACCCGCTGTTTGCGGCGTTCATCGCTGCGGCGCACAAGCATCGCGCCAGTCGTCAGGGGCAGCTTTCCTCCACTGAGACACTGAAAACCGCACATGCCTGAGTTCCATAGGTCGCTGTTTGCTTTGTTCGTGCTGGTCACATTCGTAGCAGTCGCCGCTCCGGAAGTGCTGGCGCAGAAGCGTACCGGACTCGCGGTCGAGTCGTTTCAAATCACGACAAGTACCCTCCAGAATTTGCGACGCGAAGGCTTCCCCGAGTCCTTGCTGTCAGCATTGGGGACTCTGAAAGACCGGAGGTTCCTCGCAAAAAATGCCTTTGTCGCGGCGTTGGGGGCGTTGTCCACCGCAGCACAAAATCCTGATGAAACAGAACTGATCTTGCACTACGCCGGAACCGAGCGACTGCGCATCGAGGCCGATGAGTTCAGCAGCGATCTCAATGCGGGAGAGGCGATGTTCCGGGGCAACGTGCACGGGTGGGTTGCACGAGAAAATCTGGAGTTCACCACGCTCAAACTGCGGATCAATCGTCAGCAGGAACCACTGAGAGAACGGTTGACGGGAGAAGGCGTCGTTTGGTTCCGGCAGTGGAACCGCGAGTTGAATGCCGACTACATGGTCTTTGAGCGCGGTTGGCAGGGCAAACGGCGTGATTCAGAATTCCTGAATGAGCAGACCCTTCAGTTGGAGGGCAATGTGCGGGTGACAGTTCCGCAAGGTTCGCTGCGGACCCACAAGTTTTTTGCCGATTTTTTGCATCACCGCACTGAACTTGAGGGCTTGCCCACTCCAGAGGGACGGTTCCGGGTTGAGGCAAATCTGGACTTGGTCGCCCTGCCGGAGGCCGATGAAGCCGCCGAGTTGCGGCTGGCGGGAGACCCCAACGCCCAACGAATCATCGTGCAAGCCTACCGGGCCGTGCTGGACGCGGACAAGGGTGAGGCCGTTTTCGAGGGGCAGGTTGAAATGGAGCGCACTCCGGAGGAAATGTTTGTGCGGGCGGAGCGTATTTCTTTGCATGCGGACAAGGCGCAGCGGCTCCAGCTCGCTCGCGCCGAGCAGGACGTCTGCCTTCAGCAACCCGGACGTGTGGCTCGTGCCAAACGGGCGAGCTTTGACGAACTGACGAAAATGATTGTGCTGGAAGGCGACGCAGAGGTGCTTTCCGGACAGTACTATCTCCGGGGAAACCTCATCAACCTCTTTCTGGATGTCAACCGGGGGTTTGCGCAGGGAGATGAAACCGCTCCCATCGAAGTCACCATCCTGATGAACGAGAGTGACGCACCCACTTCTTTTTCGTGCCGATGAAGATCAATCCTGCTGCCAAAGCTGCTGTTGGAGCCAAGGGGGGCAAAGAGGAAGAGCAGCATCCACGCCCCAAGCTCGCCCTTGATGCGGCGTTCAAGAAGCAACGCTCCGGACTGGAAATCTATGTGGAACGTCCCGGGGATGGCCGCAAGATCGAAAAGGGCAGCAAAGTCACCGTCCATTACGAAGGTTGGCTCGCCGATTCGTTTGCACCGTTTGACAGCAGCCGCGCCAAGCGCAAACCCTACACCCTTGAACAGGGTGCGGGCAAGGTGATCGCAGGTTGGGAGGAGGCCCTTGCTGGAGTCCGGCAGGGCACTAAGCTCCAAATCCGGATTCCTGCCAAACTCGCCTACGGCCCGCAAGGGGTGCCACAAATGGATATTCCTCCGAGTGCCAATTTGATCTTCAAGATCGAAATCCTCAAGGTAGAGCCACCACAGGACACCCCCAAAAATGGCCGCGCCCGCGTGATCGCCTAAGCCTTCCAGCCACGACAAGATGACCGCCGCCATTTGCATCGTTGACGATGAACCCACAATCCGGGAAACCTTGGGGGACATCCTCATGGATGAAGGTTACCCGGTGATCACCTGTGCCAACGCAACCTCGCTCTTTCAGGAACTGGAACGGCAAACCCCTGCGCTCATCTTTCTCGACATTTGGCTGCCGGGCATGGACGGCATGGCCATCCTCAGCCAACTGCGTGAATCACATTCGCAGGTCCCAGTGGTGATGATGAGCGGACATGCCGGCATCGAAGCCGCCGTCAACGCGATCAAGTTGGGGGCCGTAGATTTTTTGGAGAAACCCCTGCAACTGGAGGTGGTGCTGAACCGGGTTTCGCAATTGTTGACCAAACCCTCCGGAAATCACAAGGAACTGGCCTCGGACACGCTCTTAGAAGCAGCTTCGTATCAGGACGATGTGCAGTCCGGAGCGGTTTCACTGGAAGCCGCAGGGCGGAACCAGCGCACCGTTGCTGACAATGTGGTTCTCAACGGCAAGGGTCTGCTCACGGGGCGCAACACCGGCATCATCCTCAGCCCAGCCGAGCCAGATTCCGGAATCCAGTTTCAAACACTGGATGGCACCACCATTCCCGGACACATCACCGCGCTGGAAAATTTTTCACAATCAGTCGCGACGCACACCTTCACCGCTAATTCCACCGTCCTTGCCCAGCAAAACCGCAAGGTCCGGACGGTCGAACACCTGATGGCTGCGCTCTTCATGGCTGGACTCGACAACGTGCTCGTCAAGGCGGATGAGGAAATCCCCAACATCGACGGCTCCGCCCTCGACTTTGCCAAGGTGATTGCTGAAGCCGGAACCGTGGAGCAGGATGCCAAAGCCCGCACCCTTGTCATTCACGAGAAAATTCTGGTGGGTATTGAATCTTCGCAGGAAAAACACCTTTACGCGGAACCTGCGGAGGGCTTTGAAATTCAGATGCGCGTGGACTACCCCGCTCCCATCCACGAACAGGTGCTGACCTTCAACCCGGAGCGTGACTCGTTCTACAAAGACATCGCCCCGGCGCGGTCGTTCAACACCTTCGAAAACATCGACATGGCCCAGAAGCAAGGAACGGTGGGCAGTGGCTACCTCAACTCGCACATCATTCTGCACGACAACAAGGTGATCAACACAGAATTGCGGTTTCCAGATGAATTTGTGCGCCACAAAATCCTCGACTTGTTGGGCGACCTCTTCCTCATCGGACACTCCGTGCGGGGCCGTGTTGTTGCCAACATGACCTCCCACGGCTATAATCAGGCACTGGTGCAAAAGCTGCATCAATCACTTGCCAGCACACAATCCTGAATTCCCATGCGCCATCAAGCCCGCGTTCACGCCATCCAAGCGCTCTACCAATCGGAACTGATTGAGTCGAAGGCTTCAGGTCCGGTGGAGCGCTTCCTAGAACACTCCGAGCTTCCTGAAAAGATGCGGGATTTCACCCGCGAGTTGGCAGTGGGCACATTGCATAACCGCAAGTACATTGACCGTCGCATCCGCCGCAGCCTCGACAACTGGCGGCTTAATCGGCTTTCCGTGGTCATCCGCAATATCCTGCGCCTTGGTGTGTATGAGATGTGCTTTGGTCCTGAAATCTCGCACCGGATTGTCATTAACGAGTCTGTTGAGTTGTGCAAGGATCTCGTAGATGACGACTCGCACGGTTTGGTGAATCGTGTGCTCCAGAAGGTTTGGGATCAGCATCAGGAGTACATTGCCGGGAAAACCAAAGAGGAAAAGAACGTACCTGCCGAACCCACCGCAGCCGTTTCCAAATCCCCCAGCGAGCAAGCACCCTCAACATCTGCCCCAGACAAAGATTCCGAAGCCAGCGCTTTGTGATGCTTTGCCTCTCCGGGGTGATTTCATATGGAAAGCAGTGAGTGGCTACGTCCGGAATGGGTGTTGGTGTTGATGCTGGCACTGGACGAAGTTTTTGGGGATCCGGAGTACCGCTGGCATCCAGTGCGGGTACTCGGAAATTTTATAGCGAAAACGGAAGCGTTGCTCCGGAATTTTGGCTGGAATGGGCAAGGTGGTGGTATTCTCTTGTTGACCGTGATAATCGGCGTGACCGTGGGGACATCAACGCTGCTGCTGGCACTGGGATCACTTGTAGGTGAATTGCTAGAACTGGCGGTGCTGCTCTTGCTCGGCTGGAGTTTGCTGGCGCTGAAGGATTTGCTGGTCCACGCCAAGCGCGTGGGAACTGCGCTGGAGCAAGCCGATCTTCCGGAAGCCAAGCGGCAGGTGAGTCGGTTGGTCAGCCGCGATACGGAACGCATGAATCTCCACGCCTGCGGACGCGCTGCCGTGGAGAGCGTGAGCGAGAATCTCAATGATGGTGTGATCGCGCCGTTGTTCTGGTTTGCAGTCGCCGGAATTCCGGGCATGGTAGCCTTCAAGGCAGTAAGTACGCTGGATTCGATGGTGGGCTACCGCAATGAACGCTACCGCCACTTCGGTTGGGCCAGTGCCCGCTTGGATGATTGGCTCTGCTGGATTCCGGCACGGCTGTCGTTTTTGCTGATTGTCGCTTCAGCAGTAATGTCGGGAGGCTCCGGAAGGGCGGCGTGGCGCGTGGGTTTGCGGGATTGCCACAAACTCCCCAGTCCGAATGCCGGTTGGGCTGAAGCCACAGCGGCGGGAGCATTGGGCCTCCGGCTCTGTGGGCCAATCTGGCGCAAAGGAAAACTGGCGAGTGACTTTTGGCTCGGTGATCCGGATGCACGGGCTGAGGTGACAAATGCCGACCTCCAACGTATGAACCGCTTGGCGCGCATGGCAACGTGGCTGTTTTCCGGAGGTTTGGTGATCGTGTTTTCGCTGGGCTGGGTTCCCGTGGGGTGGCCGTCGTGAAGGTGTTGATCACAGGGGGCGTCAAAAGCGGCAAGTCGAGTTTCGCCGAGCAACGTACCCTAGAACTCGCAGGTGGTGAAACACCGATTTATCTGGCGACAACCGAGCTTCTGGACAATGGAATGCGTGAACGCATTGCCGTCCATCGTCAAAGACGAGGTGAACAATTCCGGACTATCGAGGAGCCGCTGCACTTGACCAATGCCCTGAAAATCTCCCCCATCCCCCCTTTGCCAAAGGGGGGAGACCTTCGGGAATCGCATTCTCCGGTACTTGTCGAATGCCTGACGATGTGGCTCAACAACTGGCTGCATCATCAGCTTCCGGAAGCCGCAGCCTTCTCCGAAATCGAGCGCATACTGGCCATGCCCAATGACATGGTGCTGGTGCTGAACGAGGTGGGGCAGGGCATCCTTCCGGAGAATCAGTTGGCCCGTCGCTTTGCCGATCTCTCCGGACGAGCCGGGCAGCAACTCGGTGAGACTTGCGACGAGGTCTGGTGGTGTGTGGCCGGACAGCCGGTCCGAATCAAATAATTGAAAGGAGAAGCAATGAACGAATGGGGAATCATGGTCTGTGGTCACGGAAGTCGTGACGGACAAGCGGTGGAGGAATTTCAGGCGGTGGCACAGGGACTGCGCGAGCGCATGCCCGAACACGAGACGGAGTGGGGTTTTCTGGAGTTCGCCACGCCGATCATTCGCGATGGGCTGGACGCCTTGCGGACCAAGGGTTTCCGTAAAGTGTTGGCGGTGCCGGGAATGCTGTTCGCGGCAGGACATGCGAAAAACGACATCCCTTCCGTGCTCAACACCTACCAAGCCCAACATCCGGACATGGACATCCGCTACGGGCGTGAATTGGGGATTGACCTTAAATTGATCCGCGCCGCCGGAGAGCGGGTGAAGGCTGCGGTTACTGAAGCCGGAGACCACGTTTCCCGGCACGAGACGTTGCTGGTTGTGGTGGGACGAGGTGCCTCCGACCCGGACGCAAACTCGAATGTCGCCAAAGTGATGCGCTTGCTCTGGGAGGGTCTCGGCTTTGGCTGGGGCGAAACCGCGTATTCCGGCGTCACCTTTCCGCTGGTGGAACCCGCTCTGGAGCGGGCGGTGCGGCTGGGATTCAAGCGGATTATCGTTTTTCCGTATTTCCTCTTCACTGGAATTCTTGTGCAGCGCATCTACGACCACACCGATTTGGTGGCGGCACGACATCCGGAGATCGAGTTCGTCAAAGCTCCTTACCTCAATGACCATCCGCTGGTGTTGGATGCGTTTCGGGATCGCGTGCAGGAAATTCTGGAGGGACAGAACCTGATGAACTGCCAGATGTGCAAATACCGCGAACAGGTGCTGGGCTTTGAAGCCGAGGTCGGTTTGCCGCAAGAAAGCCATCATCACCATGTCGAAGGAATCGGATCAGAAGATTCCGGGCATCAGCATTCGCACGACCACGGTCACAATCACTCGCACGAGCACGGTCATCATCCGTACCCCCACGCGGATCATCCGCTGGGTCCCGTGACGCTCAAGAAACTCGAAGGGCAGATTTGAGCTTTGCGTACCTGAAGGAGCCGGACGCGATTTACCGTGAATCCTTTGCAACGATCCGAAAAGAGGTTGATTTCTCCAGCTGTCCAGAGGGGGTGGCGGAGATGGCCGTGCGACTCATGCACTCGTGCGGGATGACGGATTTGCTCAACGAACTCGCATGGCATCCGCAAGTGGTGGAATCCGGACGCGCTGCGCTGCAATGCGGGGCACCCGTGCTGTGCGATGTCCGGATGGTTGTGGAGGGTGTCATGCGGGAGCGGCTACCCGCGCAGAATGCGGTGTACTGCTGGATTAACGATCCCGGAGTGCGTGAGGAAGCGAAGTCTCGAAATTGCACACGGGCGCTGGTCGCCACGGAACGTTGGCTTCCGGAACTCGCAGGAGCCGTGGTGGTGATCGGCAATGCACCCACGGCGTTGTTTCATTTGCTTGAAGGCATCGCGGAAGGCTGGCCGGAACCGGCGGCGATCCTCGCGTTTCCAGTGGGATTCGTCGGGGCGGCAGAATCGAAAGTTGCGGTTGCGGAATTTGCCCGAGTTCCGTTCATCACCCTGCACGGACGGCGGGGGGGTAGCGCAATGGCGGCGGCGGCGGTCAACGCCTTGGCGATAATGGGAGCGCCAACATGAACACACCTTGGTTGACGGTGGTGGGCATCGGCGAGGATGGCTGGCCCGGATTGGGCGTAGCGGCGCGTTCGTGTCTGGAGCAGGCTCGCACGATTTACGGAGGACCGCGCCACTTGGCAATGCTACCGGATGCCGTTGCCGCCCAGCGCGAAACTTGGGCGCAGCGCATGGGAGACGATTTCCCAAAAATCCGGGAAGCGGGCGAGGGTACGGTGGTCCTCGCCACGGGGGATCCGCTCTGCTACGGCGTTGGCGCAAAGCTCTTGCGGGAAGGCTTCGGCTGTGAGGAAATTCGTTTTTTGCCTGCTCCGTCCGCCTACTCGCTGGCCTGCGCGAGATTGGGGTGGTCGTTGCCGGAGGTTGAAACGCTGACCGTTCATGGGCGACCGCTGGAGGCGTTGCACCCGCACATCCAACCTAGAGCCAAGCTGATGGTGTTGAGTTGGGATGGTCGCAGTCCCAAGGCGATTGCAGAATTACTTGTCCAGCGTGGATTTGGGGCCAGCCGCCTCACCGTGCTGGAGAACATGGGTGGCGAACGCGAGCAGAAACTTGCAGGAACCGCTGCAAGCTGGAACCATCCGGAAGGTGCGGCCCTGAACGTGGTTGCCGTGGAGTGTGTTGCAAACGAAAACGCCCAAGTGCTGCCGTGCATTCCGGGGCTTCCGGACGAAGCCTTCACCCACGACGGCCAACTCACCAAGCGCGAGGTTCGGGCACTCACGCTGGCGTGGTTGCAGCCAATTCCGGGGCAGTTGCTTTGGGATGTGGGAGCGGGCTGCGGCTCTGTGGCAATTGAGTGGATGCGCAGCGACTCCCGTTGTCGCGCCCTTGCCATTGAGCGCAAACCGGAGCGCAGCGCCCTGATTGAACAAAACGCGACCCAACTTGGTGTGCCCCGGTTGCAAATTGTCGCAGGAGAAGCACCGCAGTCACTTTCCGGTTTGGAGGCTCCGGATGCTGTGTTCCTCGGAGGTGGGCTGACAACGCCGAATCTGCTGGAAACCTGTTGGCAGCAATTGCAACCGGGAGGACGGATGGTGGCAAACGCAGTGACTTTGGAGGGGGAACAGGTGTTGCTGAAATGGCAGGCTGCGAACGGAGGTGCTTTGACTAGGATCGACATTGCTCATGCAGCACCCATCGGTGCATTTCAGGGCTGGCGTCCTCTGCGCCCCGTCACCCAACTCGCCGCAGTCAGATGAGATTCACCTCAAACTTTAAACCTCTGTGTCCTCTGTGGTGAATCAAACTTCAGGAGTGTTGTACGGCCTCGGAGTGGGACCGGGTGATCCGGAGTTGCTCACCCTCAAGGCGGTGCGTCTGCTTAACGAATGTGCGGTGGTGGCATATCCGGCTCCGGAGATAGGCACTGGCTTGGCTTGGGAAATCGCCAAGCCGCACCTGAGCGCCAATCCGGAGGTGCTGCCCTTGCGCTTGCCGATTTCGGTAGACCCGTTTCCGGCGCAGCAGGCGTATGACGATGCCACAGAGAGCTTGGCGACTCGACTGGCCTCCGGAAAATCAGTGGCCGTGCTGTGCGAGGGCGACCCGCTTTTTTACGGTTCGTTCATGTATTTGCTCGAACGGCTCTCCGGAAGTTTCCGGATTGAGGTGGTGCCCGGAGTATCTTCGCTGATGGCCTGTGCCGCCGTGCTTGGGCGGCCTCTGGTTGCGCGTAACGAACCCCTCACCGTGCTGCCCGGCCCACTTTCAGAAGCGGAATTGGAGTCGCGTCTGCAAGCACCGGGCGTGTTTGTGCTAATGAAAGTGGGTCGGCATTTCACGAAACTGCGAGACTTGTTGAACCGTTGCGATTTGGCGGAACAAGCCCGTTATGTGGAACACGCGACCCGTCCGGATCAACGGGTGCTGCCCTTGGACGAGGTTGATCCGGAGACCGTTCCGTACTTTTCCATGATTTTGGTGCGCCGTGTCTAAACCTGCCGTTGTCTGCCTCACCGCCGGAGCAGTTCCTGTGGCCCAGCGCATCGTGGGCTTGCTGGACGGCACCCTGCACAGCAAGGCCGGTCGTGTGCCCGAAGCTGAGGTTCACTTCACCGAAACGATGGCACACCTTGCCGCGCTCTTCCGGGAGGGAACGCCGATCATCGGAGTGTGTGCAGCGGGCATTTTGATTCGGGCGGTGGCCCCGGAACTCAAGAACAAACGCACCGAGCCGCCAGTGCTGGCCATTGCGGAGGACGGTAGTTCCGTGGTGCCGTTGTTGGGCGGACACCATCGGGCCAATTTCTTGGCACAGCAAATCACGCAGGAATTGGGCGGTTCTGCTGCCGTGACAACTTCCGGTGATTTACGCTTTGGCATTGCGCTCGACGAGCCGCCGGACGGCCTCACCCTCGCCAATCCGGAAGACGCAAAATCTTTCATGGCGGAACTGCTGAATGGCGCGACCCTCACGATGGAGGGGCGGCATTCGTGGTTCGGGGAGAGCCAATTGCCGCGCCACCCGCACGGGAGCTTGCGCATTTCCGTGTCCGAGCGGCGTTGGTCGGGAAGCACGAGCCACCTCGTCTATCACCCCCGGACGTTGGCGATTGGGGTGGGGTGCGAGCGGGGTTGCGATCCTGATGAATTGTGGACGCTGGTGGACGAGACCCTGCATTGGTACCACCTTGCGCCAGAGAGCGTGGCCGGAGTGTTTTCGCTGGAGGTCAAGCGCGACGAGCAAGCGGTGTTGGCCCTCGGAATGCAATTGAATCGCCCGGTGCGGTTTTTTGATGCGGCGACCTTGGATGAGCAAAAAGCGCGGCTGCTGACCCCCTCCAAGGTGGTGTTTCGGGAGGTGGGTTGCCACGGAGTCGCAGAGGGCGCGGCGCTGGCGGTGGTCGGGCCGCTCGGAATGTTGTGGGTGCCCAAGGTGCGCTCGGCGCGGGCGACCTGTGCCATCGCGGTGGCTCCAGAACCGTTTGAGGCCGAAGCCTTTGGCGTGGGGCAGGGGCAGTTGTTCATCGTCGGGCTTGGCCCCGGTACCGCCGAGTGGCGCACTCCGGAAGCACGAAAGGCGCTGGAAGCCGCCAGCGACTGGGTGGGATACGGACTCTATCTCGACTTGGCGGCGGACGTGCGGCGTGACCAAAAGCAGCACCGCTTTGCCTTGGGTGAGGAAACCGAGCGGGTGCGCTACGCCCTGAATCTCGCCGCCGAGGGGCGCACCGTGGCGCTGATCTCATCCGGCGATCCCGGAATTTACGCGATGGCGACGCTGGTGTTTGAACTGCTGGAGCGGGAGGCGCAACCGGAGTGGGCGCCGGTGGCGGTGTCCGTGGTCCCCGGAATCTCCGCGATGCATGCCGCCGCCGCCCGCATCGGCGCACCCCTCGGCCACGACTTCTGCGCGATTTCGCTCTCGGATTTGCTGACTCCGACCTCGGTGATCAAGCAACGGCTGCATGCCGCCGCGCAGGGCGATTTCGTGATTGCGCTCTACAATCCGGTTTCCCGGAAACGGGTGGCCCTGCTTGTGACGGCACGGGACATCCTGCGGCACCACCGGCCTCCGGAAACCCCGGTCGTGCTGGCCCGCAACCTTGGTCGCCCGGACGAAACCCTGCGCGTCATTTCGCTGGAGGAACTGCGCCCGGAACTCATCGACATGCTCACCGTGGTGCTGATCGGCTCCAGCCAGACGCGGCACCTGCCCTCGCCCGACGGGGCCGGATGGGTTTACACGCCGAGGGGCTATGCCCGCAAATCTGCAAGCGGAAGCGGGGGCGATTCATCCCTCACGGCAGCCCCCAAAGCCCTGCCCGCACACAACGCAACACGCCGTAAGCATACTGCTCGTTCAGTGCCTTAAACACGGGTTTGAGGGCAGTTTGCGATTCTTCGGGAAGGGTGGTGAACTCTCTCCGGATACGCTCAAATTCAAAGCTTTCCAATGGCAACACATCTTCCGGAGTGAGCTTCTCTTCAGCAATTGCTTGGGCGAGATGGCTGTAAACCGTCGTTTCCTGCAAGCCCCGCTCCTCTGCGATCTGTTCCGGAGCCAGCCCTTGCACACACAAATCAAACGTTTGTTGCACCGTTTCTGAAATTTCATCAACCTCCGCAAATTCCAGCGGGGCCGGAGGTTTCTGTTTTTCCGGAGCACCCGACATTTCCGGGGTCGTTGAACGGCCAACAAAAGGGCGCAGCAACTCAAGAAAACCCTCGCCATAGCGTTCGAGTTTGTTCTTGCCCACTCCGGGAATTTGGGCCAATTCCGCCAGAGTCCCCGGATGTTGCCGTAGCATTTCCACCAGCGTTTTGTCGTGAAAAATGGCGTAAGGCGGAACATTCTGCTCCTTTGCCAGAGCCATCCGGAGTTCCCGTAAATCGTTCCACAACGCTTTCATCGCCGGGTCTTCAAAAACGACGGGTGCGCCCGGACGTTTGGGTTTGCGGGATTTTCGCGGCGGTTCCGGATCATGCCGGAGTGCGACCGTGCGCTTCCCCCGCATGACCTCCCAGCTGTTTGTGTTCAAACCGAAACTGCCGTATTCCGGATCAACCTCAAAAAGCCCCGCAGCCATCAATTGACGAAACACGGAATGCCACTGCTTTTCCGGAAGCTCAGCGCCGACCCCAAAAGTTTTGATGCGGTCGTGGCCAAATTGCTGCACCTTTGGAGTTGGAGTGCCCCGCAGCACATCAACCAAGTGCCCTCCTCCAAAGCGTTCGCCAGTGCGAGCAATCACGGATAGCGCTTTTTGCGCGGCAATCGTGCCGTCCCAGCTTGTGACGGGCTGCAAGCAGGTGTCGCAATTGCCGCACTGCGCTTCAGGCAATTCGCCAAAATAACGCAGCAGCACTTGTCGGCGGCAGCTCACGCTTTCGCAATAACCGAGCAGGGCTTCCAGTTTTTGCTGTTCCAAGCGTTTATGCGCTGCATCGGCTTCGGATTGGCTGAGCAGCCTGCGCAAACTGACCACATCGGCAAGGCTGTAGATCATCCACGCCGTTGCGGGCAAGCCGTCACGCCCGGCGCGTCCCGTTTCCTGATAGTAGGCTTCGATGCTTTTAGGCGGGTCAAGGTGAGCGACAAAACGCACATTTGGTTTGTCAATCCCCATTCCAAACGCCACCGTGGCGACAATCACAATGCCTTCTTCTCGCACAAACCGTGCTTGGTTTTGGCGCCGGACAGCAGCATCCAGCCCCGCGTGGTAGGGGAGCGCGGGAACGCCTTTGCCGACCAGCCATGCCGCTGTGTCTTCCACCCGTTTGCGGCTTAAACAATAAACAATTCCAGCATCTTCCGGATGTTCTTCGCGGATGAAATTCAGGAGTTGGGGGCGAGGGCTGTGCTTGAGTGCGACTCGATACTGAATGTTCGGGCGGTCAAATCCGGAAGCAAATACGGGTGAGTCCGTCAGTTGCAAATGCTCCCGAATGTCTTCCCGCGTGACAGCATCCGCCGTCGCCGTGAGTGCTAGGCAAGGCACTCCCGGATAGCGTTTTCGCAAGGCGACAAGCTGACGGTAATCCGGGCGAAAATCGTGGCCCCATTGTGAGACACAATGGGCTTCATCAATGGCAAAAAGCGCAATCTGGAGTTGCCCCAGCAACTGCCAAAACCGCTGGGTTTTGAGACGTTCCGGAGCGATATAGAGCAAATCCAATCGCCCTGCTCGCAGTTGCCCCTCGACATCCGCCATTTCCTGCGGACTGAGCGTGGAGTTGAGAAATGCGGCTTGGACTCCGGCTTGTTGCAAGGCGCTGACTTGATCTTGCATCAGCGCAATCAACGGCGAAACCACCACGCCCACGCCTGCTCGCAGAATGGCCGGAATCTGGTAGCACAACGATTTCCCGCTTCCGGTGGGCATCAAAATCAATCCGGACTCGCCTTGGCTGACGTGTGCAATGATCTCTTGCTGGAGACCACGAAACGACTCATAACCAAACACCGATTCCAGAATGGTTTGGGGGCTTTGCAAGGGAGGATTTTCCTAACACAGTTGTGGAGCAGGTCTTGGCAATCATGGCAGCCTCGGCCTGAAGGATGGACTTCCCGGAGCATAGGAGAGGTGCCCCGGTGGCTGCAAGCCAATTGAGTGCCCACCGTGAGAATTCGCTTCCCCCCTGAAACTTGCACCCTAGGCTCAGCCTCCGAAACTGCTTGAATTCCTACCGGAATCGTGTCATTTTTTTGGTACCTTCTGCCCCTGGACTTTACTAGGGAAACGTCTGCGGCTGTCGGCGTTCCGCTCACCCTTGGGCTTTTGAGACGACTCATCCGGCTGTCTGGGCATCCCCCTCAAAAAACTTGTGCGAAGCTAAGACCTCACATGCCTACGATTTTCAGAAGGGGCTATATCGCTTCTTTTTCTATGCAGGAGATCGACATGAACCGTATCATGTGCATGTGGAACGAGATAACAAAATCGCCAAATTCTGGATGGACCCCGTGCGGTTGCAAAGCAGTGGTGGATTCAACCGGGAAGAAATCAACCGTATTCAGAAAATCGTGATCTCACATCAAACCCAAATCATGGAATGCTGGAATGAGTACTTTATTGGCTGAACTTCAAGTGCCCAATGCTCAGCAAGTTTCTGTGACTTCAGACACTTTGAGAATGGACTTGAGTGACGGACACAGTGTTTCGGTGCCCCTGGCGTGGTTCCCACGGCTGCTTCATGCGACCCCGGAAGAGCGCAAGAATTGGCGTTTGCTCGGAGGTGGTCAAGGGGTGCATTGGGAAGAACTGGACGATGACATCAGTGTGGAAGGGATGCTGGTCGGAAGATCATCGGGGGAGGCTAGGTCTTCATTCAGGCGTTGGCTGGAAAAGCGTACATCCTCAGCAACCTGAAAAAATCAGAAATTCCATGATCGTTCATTTTATCGGGGCCGGGCCGGGAGCGCCGGACCTGATCACGATTCGCGGACGCGACCTGATCGCCAAGTGCCCCGTCTGCCTTTATGCCGGATCGCTGGTTCCGCAGGAAATTTTAGCGTATGCCCCGGAAAACGCGCACATCCGGGACACCGCCCCCATGCACCTTGACGAGATCATCGCTGAAATGGAAAACGCCCACGCCGAGGGCAAGGACGTGGCGCGGGTGCATTCGGGCGATCCCTCGATTTACGGGGCGATTGCGGAACAGATGCGGCGTTTGGACGCACTCGGCATTGCCTATGACGTGACTCCCGGAGTCCCCGCCTTTGCAGCGGCGGCGGCGGTTCTCAAACAGGAACTGACACTTCCGGAGGTCAGCCAGACGGTGATCGCCACGCGCACCACCATGCACGCCTCGGCGATGCCGGAAGGTGAGGATTTGGACACCCTCGGACGCAGCGGCGCGACCTTGGCGATTCACCTCTCGATCCGCAACCTCAAGCATGTGCAGGACACGCTGATTCCCCACTACGGCGAGGACTGCCCCGTGGTGATCGCCTACCGCGTCGGTTGGCCGGACGAGCAGTTTCTGCGCGGAACCTTGGCCGACATCCGGGAAAAAGTGCGAAAGTCGAAAATCAGCCGTACCGCTTTGATCCTTGTTGGACGAGTCTTCGCCTCACATGATTTCCGCGACAGCGCCCTCTACGACGCGGAGCATGTGCATGTGCTGCGTCCGAAGAAAAAGCACACAGAGAGGCAAAAAACACTCGACTTCAAAAATAATGGATGAGGCGCTAGCATCAAATCTGAGAGATCAAGCCCAGCGGAATCAAATCCGACTGACGCTTCATGCACAGCAGGAGATGCGTGACGATTTAGTGGATATTGAGGAACTCTTGGAAGTTTTGCAGTCCTGTGTCTTGTTGGAGAACTACCCGGAACACCAAAGAGGTGCTTGTTGTCTCGTATGCGGAAAATCCAGCAAGAAACAGATATGTTCATGTCGTTTGCACAACCTCACACGAGGTTACTGTCATCATCACGGTCTATGAACCTAAACTACCCAAATGGGAAACACCCTTCAGGAGAGGTCCCCGGTGAAATGCACAATTCGAGGTTGTACAGGAGAGTATGAAATTCGCCACATTCTCCATACGCTTCAGGAAGGAGAGCAAGTGTACGTCTTTGAGAACGTTTCGGCAGAGGTGTGTGATGTATGTTCTGATACGCTACTTGCTCCAGACACCATCAAGAGCATGGAACAGAGACTCCGGCAAAAGAAACAACCCTCACGAATGGTTCCGGTGTTGGACTACGCCTGAAACGAAGTGATCCACGCAAGGGCCGCATCTACTTCCGAAACCGTTTTGGAGAGGGGAAGTTCCGGGCGTTCGGTCATCAGCACGGGCAGGTCAAGCTGGCGGGCCGCATGGAGTTTTGGGGCCGTTGCAGAACCACCACTGTTTTTCGTGACGAGCAGGGAGATGTTGTGATCCCGGAGGAGTTGGAGTTCGGCTTCCACGGAAAACGGCCCGCGCGCCTGCACGAAGCTGGCGTGCGGCCACGGCTCTGCAAGCTGGGGCGGGGTGATGGTGCGGATCACAAAGCGGGAGCTGAGGCAGTCCCGGAAGGCGTCAAGCTCGCGGATGCCGGTCGTGAGGAACACGGTGTGCGGATGCTCCCGGAGCCATGCGGCAGCAGTGGCAAGATTGGGGACGGAAATCCAGCGGTCCTTCGGTTCTGGAGTCCAAGACGGACGTTCCAGCCGCAGCAACGGGACGTTCGCTTTCCGGGAAGCGTCGCTGGCGTTCCGGGAGATTTGCTCGGCAAAGGGATGGGTCGCGTCCACAAGCAGCGTGATATTTTCCTGCTGAAGAAAACCGACAAGGCCATCAGCCCCTCCAAAACCGCCAAACCGAAGTTCTCCTGCGGGTCGGCGCGGGTTGGAGGTGGCTCCTGAAAGCGACGTCAGAACCCGAAAGTGTTGAAATCGTGCAGCGCCCACCAACTGCTTGGCCAGTCCATAGGCTTCGCTGGTGCCGCCGAGAATAAGGATTGTGTCGGCGGTCATGGCGGTTCCGAAAACGAAGCGTTGCCGACGATCTTTCCTTGACGATCAACCACCAGCACTTCCAGCGAAACGGGTGCATTGCGAAGAACTCTCCGAGCCTCGGCTTGGGCGTGGGAGGCGAGGGTATCGGCGAGCGGGAATCCGGACGCTTGGGCGAGGCCCAGCACCTCGTTGGCGGTGTTTGCGTGGCGGGCGGCGGTGACCAAGGCTTCGGGAGCGCCAAGCCGGAGCAGTTGCTCCGCAAGCCAAGTAAAGTCAACTTGGCTGCGCCCGGAGTGCAAATCGAGGTGCCCTTGCGCGAGTTTGGTGAGTTTGCCGAAGCCGCCGCCGATTGTGAGTTTCGGGAGGGGATGTTTCCGGAGGTACTTGAGCAAGCCGCCGACGAAATCGCCCATGTCGAGCATCGCTTCATCCGGGAGTCCGTAGCGGGTCTGTACGGTTTTTTCACTGGTGGAACCGGTGCATCCGGCCACATGCGAGAGGCCCGTGGCGCGGGCGACGTCGATGCCGCGCTGGATCGAGTGAATCCACGCCGAGCAGGAGTACGGGATGACGATTCCGGTGGTGCCGAGGATGGAGAGTCCGCCCACGATGCCGAGGCGCGGGTTCCAGGTGTGCTTTGCCAGTTCCTCGCCGTTGGGGACGGACAGCGTGATGACGACATCTCCAGAGCCGCCGTGGGCTGCGGCGACCTCGCGGATGACCTCGTGCATCAGACTTCGCGGCACCGGGTTGATCGCCGGTTCTCCGGGAGAAATCGGCAGTCCGGGCTTGGTGACGGTGCCGACGCCGTTTCCCGCTTTGAACACAACTCCGGAGCCGGAAGGGCCGTGTTGGACGGTGGCCATGATGGTTGCGCCGTGGGTGACATCCGGATCGTCACCCGCGTCCTTGACGATTGCGGCAGTGGCCCAGCCGTCGCCCAATTCCTCGCGAGCCAAGGCGAAGGCCGGGGTTTGGCCTTTGGGCAGAATGATGCTGACCGGATCAGGAAACTCCCCCGTGAGCAACGCGGTGTAGGCGGCTTTGGTCGCAGCGGTGGCGCAGGCTCCGGTGGTCCAGCCGCGTCGCAAGGGACCGGAGGGTTTGCGGGCCATGTCAGTTTCGGATTTCAGGTTTTGTGATTTCAGGTTGAACTGATGGACCTTTGGGCAGTTTACCCCCTTGGGTGGTTCTGAAGGTTTGAAGGGGACACGAACAACGAGCCACGGCCATCGTTTCCGGAACAGGTATTTTGCAGAATTCTCAGGACAAACGCAACGACTCGGCATCGCTGCCGTTTGCGCTTCCCGACTTGGAACCGGGTTGGGTGTGGCTTGCAGGGGCAGGTCCGGGAGATCCCGGATTGCTCACGCTGCACACATGGCAGGGTTTGCAGCAGGCGGAGGTGGTGGTGTATGACGCGCTGGTCGATAAACGTATTTTGAAATTGGCGTCTCCGGAATGCAAGCTGGAATATGCAGGTAAACGCGGTGGTAAACCGTCACCCAAGCAAGCAGAGATCACTGAGCGTGTGATCCATTTGGCGCGTCAGCACAAGCGAGTGTTGCGGCTCAAGGGCGGCGACCCGTTTGTGTTCGGACGTGGCGGCGAGGAAGCACGGCAGCTTGTGGAGGCGGGAGTTCCGTTCCGCATCATTCCGGGTATCACAGCAGGCATTGGCGGACTCGCCTATGCCGGGATTCCGGTCACGCACCGCGACACC
This sequence comes from uncultured Pseudomonadota bacterium, assembly GCA_913020725.1. Taxonomy (GTDB): domain Bacteria; phylum SAR324; class SAR324; order SAR324; family NAC60-12; genus UBA8110. The sequence continues at coordinate 5,353 of CAJWCD010000007.1, read as the reverse complement.
AACTCCGCCGTCACCTTTCTCACGGGGCACGGCGTTAGCGGACAGGTTCCGGAGCAGCACAACTGGGAGAGCATTGCCAAGGGATCGCCCGTGATCGTGATGTACATGGCGATGAAGCACCTCGCCCTCATCGCGGAACGGCTGATCGGCGCGGGGCGTTCCCCGAACGAGCCGATGGCCGTGATCGTGAGTGCCTGCACGTCCCGGCAGCGGGTGCTGGAAACCACGCTGGCCCGTTGCGCCGACGATGTGCAAACTGCCGGACTCGAACCGCCTGCGGTGGTCGTCATCGGGGAGGTGGTGCGGTTCCGAAAACAACTGGACTGGCTTGGGAAATTGGGCAGCCCAAACGTTAAACAAGCAAACTGACAAAGACAAATGTACACGCCCGCTCATTTCCGCATGGACGATTCCGGACAAATCCTGGAGTTTGTGCAGGCTCATCCCTTTGGATTACTGCTCACCAATGGGCCGGAGGTTCCGGAAGTCACGCATTTGCCGTTATTGTTGCAAGCAGACGATTCCGGCGACGACCACATCCTTGGACATGTCGCGAAGGCGAACCCGCACGCAAAGGCATTGGTGGACGGGCAAGCGGCGCGGGTGGTCTTTTCCGGAGCGCACGGTTACATCTCACCGCGCTGGTATGCTGCGGATGGCAATGTTCCCACTTGGAACTACCGCTCGGTTCATGCCACGGGAGCGCTCCGCAGGATCGCAGACGAGGGCGAGTTGATGCAACTCGTGGATACTTTGGCCGCAGAACACGAGGCAGTTGCCGCTTCTCCGTGGCAAGCCGATTGGTCTGATGCAAAAATCAGCAACATGCTCAATGCCATTGTGGGTTTTGAATTGAAAGTTACACATTGGGAGGGCAAGGCCAAGCTCGGCCAGAACCGTTCTGCTGAGGATCAGGCGTCCCTCCGAAAAAATTTGATGGAATCTGAAGATTCCGCACATCAGGAGCTTGCCGGATTGATGAGCAAGTTTGGCCTAGGAAACCAAGCCAAAACCTGACAAATCCACAGCCACAGACCACGCGGAATCACAAAGGAGCTATCCGTGAAATCCGTGGCGTAAAATCAGAAAATCGAAACCCCAATGGTTCGCATCACTAAAGTTTACACGCGCAGCGGCGACAAGGGCGACACCGGACTCGTCGGCGGCAAACGCATTCCCAAAGACCACCCTCGTATTGGGAGCTACGGAACCGTTGATGAGCTCAACAGCATCGTCGGTCTCTGCCGCAGCTTCTTGGCGCAAAAGGAGTCGTCCGTGCGGCGCGACAAGCTCGACCTCGTCTTAGAGGCCATCCAGCAAAAGCTCTTCGACATGGGGTCAGAACTGGCGACCCTTCCGGGCACTGAATACGAAGGGCAGATCACGCTGCAACCCGAAGATGCGGAGTGGCTGGAGGAAATCATTGACGCGATGAACGAAGACTTGGAACCGCTGCAGAGCTTCATCCTGCCGGGCGGGACTCCGCTCAACGCCTTCCTGCATCAAGCCCGCACGGTCTGCCGCCGCGCCGAACGCGACGTGATCCGCCTGAGCCGGGAGGAAGAGGTGAACCCGGAGGTGATCAAGTACCTCAACCGCCTCTCGGATTTCCTCTTCGTCGCCGGACGCTGGGTGACGGCCACCCTCGGCGAGCAGGAAACCCTCTGGCAACCCGGAAAGGCCCAGCCGGAGTGGGAGTGGTGATTTCACGAAAAATGACATGACCATTTCACTTCGGTCCCTGCAACCGGAAGACGCCGGGGTCGTTCTCCGGATTTACGGAGAGGGCATCGCCACAGGACACGCCACCTTTCAGGCGGAAGTGCCAAGCTGGGAGGCTTGGGATTCCGGACATCTTGCCGAATGCCGCTGGGTGGCCGAGGCGGGCAATTCGGTTTTGGGCTGGGCGGCGCTTTCCGGAGTGTCCTCGCGCTGTGTCTATGCCGGAGTCGCGGAGGTGAGCCTCTATGTGGCGGAAGCCGCGCAGGGGCGTGGGGTCGGGTCACTGCTGCTGGGGCGGCTGGTCACATGCTCGGAAGACTTGGGGATCTGGACGCTTCAGGCGGGAATTTTCCCGGAAAACACCGCCAGCCTGCGGCTTCACGAGCGGCACGGCTTCGAGCGGCTTGGGGTTCGCAAGCGGCTGGGAAAAATGACTTACGGCCCGCTCGTCGGACACTGGCGGGATGTGGTGCTGATGGAACGACGCAGTCAACGAGTGGGAGTCTGATGCATCGAGTCGCAACACAATCCGGAGACTTGGATCTCGAACGCAAGCTGGAGGCGGTTCGGCAGACGCCTGCCGAAATCCTCTTCGTGAGTACGGCGGACACGGAACTCTCCGCGCTGGCCCGCGTCTGGGGGCCGAAGTTTGGTGGGCGGCTGCGGCTGATGTCGGCAGGGGCGTTGCAGCATCCGGCGGCGGCGGAGCATTATGCGGATCATGTGCTGATGCACTCGAAGCTGGCGATCTTCCGGCTGCACGGCGGACGGGGCTACTTTCCTCACTTGCTCGATGAAATCCAGCACATCAAGTCCCACGGAGCGCAAGTCCGGGTGCTGGTGCTGCCCGGAACCGACCAGTGGGATGCAGAACTGTTGTCCTACAGCGACTACGCCGAACCGCTCGCGCTACGGTTGTTTGACTACTTCCGGGAGGGCGGGTTGGCCAATTACGAACTTGCTGCCCAAGCGGTCGAACGGTTGCTCGACAATCAGTCCGACGGTTTTCCGGAACCTGTCACGGTGCCCACCTTCGGATGGTACGAACCGTGGAAGCAGACGACCGCCTGAAGTGCGGGTTACTTCGATTTGTGGAGTTTCCGCCAGCCGAACTTGTGGAAATCCACCCGCCCCTGCGCATCAAACACCACGCCTTCCGCTTCCAGCAATTCCCGTTGCGCCCAGCTTCCATGTCCGCTGTTGCGGGGGCTGACCTTGCCCTGATGGTTGATGACCCGCTGCCACGGCACATCCGCTTCCCACGGCAATGCCGCCAGCGCGTAGCCCACCATACGGGCGGTGCAGCCTTCAAGTTCCCTCGCAATGCGCCCATAGGACGTGACTTTTCCACGGGGAATCTTGCGAACCAGCGCGTGGACACGCTCATACACGGACGGGTTTTGAGTTAACATTCAAGTGCGTAAAAAGCGAATCGCCTCGATGTGTTCCGGAGAAAGTCCGCAACAGCCCCCGATGATTTGCACTCCGGAAGTCACCCAAGTCCGGGCGTAGTCCAAGAAATCTTCGGGGGTTAGGATGTTCTCGAACTGCCAGTTGGGCATCTTGAAATATCCGGAATCCGGATAGGCCATCAGTGGGCAGGCGAAGCGTTTGCGCAAAAGCTCAAGTCCGGGAGCAATCAGGGTCGCGTTCGTGTGCATCAGACCGACAGCATCCACAGCTTTCGGGTCCACCGCTGCGATTGAATCTTCAAAAGGAAGGTGAACCTGCGAGTAAGAGGTGAGCTTTCCGGAGTCTTCATCACGTCGGGCTGAGAACCCAGCCCAGAGCGGGAGACCCGTTGCTTTTGCGGCAGCAACCGCAAGAGGGGTACGCTGCGTGTGGCTCATCATTTCAAGGAGGATGAAGTCACACCCGCCCGCTTTATGAATCTCTGCCAACTCGTGGAAAGCATCGGCAAGCACGGAAGCATCCTCGTTCTGCGCGAAGGAACGGTCGGTTCCGGGGCGGACCGGGACCATGTGCGAAAGTGATCCTGCCACCACGATTGCTGAGTTCCCAGAACGTTCGCGGGCGTTGAGCGCGGCTTCCACAGCGGCTTGGTTGAGTTCGGCCACGCGCTCGCCCAAACCTGCGGGTTCCAGCATCAACCGAGAAGAGGCGAAGGTGTTGGCGGTGATGATTTCCGCTCCGGCAGCAATGTAGTCGAGATGCACCTGCTCCAAAGTGGCCCGATGCTCGACCGAGGTCGGCCCGCACCATGCGTCCGGGTTCATCGGCACCCCGCGCCGCTCCAGTTCGGTCCCCGTTCCGCCGTCGAGTACAATTCGTTCTCCAGCGTCAAGACGCTGCTTCAGTTGGGTGTAAGGCATTTTCGTTGTTTGGTGGAGTTGAAATTCAGCAAGAACTCGCTGCCCAGAAGTCACCTGCTTGCAAATCCGGAGAGGAAGCTAACAAGGTTCGGCCCCAGTGCATCGCAGAGATAACCGCCTTCCTGTACCAACACGGTGGGGAGCTTGAGTTGGGCAATCGCTTGGGCGATGCGGGCAAAGCCTTGCGTGGTGATGCCAAGTCCGGCAAGAGGATCGCCCTCGAAAGCATCCAGCCCCAAAGCGACCACCAGCGCACCCGGACGAAACGCCCGCACCCGCTCAAAGCCACGCTCCAATTCCACCAGAAATTCGTCATCAGCAGTGTGGCGAGGCAAGGGCAGGTTGAAGTTGCAGCCGAATCCTTCACCTGCGCCGCGTTCGTGGGCATAGCCCCAGAAGAACGGATAAAAGCGTTGCGGATCGGCGTGCAGCGAAACCGTGAGAACATCACGGCGGCGATAGAAAATCCCTTGGGTGCCGTTGCCGTGATGCACGTCCACATCAAGAATCGCCACGCGCTCATGCTGCGAACGCAGTTCCTGTGCAGCAAGCGCGGAATTGTTGAGGTAGCAGAAGCCTCCGGCCATGTCTGCAAAAGCGTGGTGCCCCGGAGGTCGACAAAGTGCATAGACCGCAGTCGCTCCGTTCAAGGCTCGTTGGGCTGCGTCAATCACCGTCTTGGCTCCAGCCTGTGCCGCTTCCCATGTTCCCGCACCAATTGGGCATGCGGTGTCCGCCATGTGCCAGCCTGCGTGACCTGCGGCTGAATCCGGATAGCCGTTGGCAACCCAACGGTTGGGATGCACGTTCGGAATCACCTCCTCGGAGCCGCCCGTGTGCTGCCAGCGTTCGTGAATGGTTTCCAGAAACTGAAGGTAGTCCGGCGTGTGAATGGCTTGGATGGCAGCCGAATCGTGAGCTTCCGGCGCGATGATGTTGTGCCCCGCCCCATGCAGAGCCTTCAGAAAAACCTCAGCACGTTGCGGGGATTCCGGGCTGGGTTTGACGATGCCGTTTTGCAGGAAGAATTTTGGATCGTGTTTTTGTTGAGTGGAATCGTAAATCGCGTCCATAGCGTTGCTTGAGTCGTGGTTGGGAAATCCGCTCAGAGAGACAGCGAGGCATGTAGGGAGCAAGCGTAGCGGAACCGCCAATATCTGTTCACCCCTCCGGCTCCCAGCCCGCCTTGACCAGTCCTTCGATGATGGGGTCCGCCAGTGCAGAGTTGGGGACGAAGATGCGACGGTAGTCGTCACGGACCTTGAGGTTGGGACGCAGAGTAAGGTAGCGGTCCAGTG
>CAJWCD010000006.1:0-53773 GCA_913020725.1 uncultured Pseudomonadota bacterium | reverse complement strand
AAATCTTGGCGTGGCTGATCATTGGGGCTTCCTGTGTTGGTCGTGCCTACCCAGGGTAGCACAGGTGGTTCTATTACCGATAGGGTCTACTCTTTGACATTTTTCGGAGTTACACTTAGAATTTGACTGCTCTGGGAGGCCGGAGTACAATCTGTCAGGTTACCGCAAGCGTCGTGAGCCTTACACGTTTTCGGTGGGTCCTCCTTTTTTTAATCCTTTAGAAGAGGCTTTCAATGCGATCGCGAACGATGAAATTCATTGCCCTGTTGGGAACGGTGTTGCTGGCACTAACTGTTGCCAACGTGCAGGCTGGCACCCCAAAACGCGGTGGCACCCTGATCTGGAGTGTCAGCGGAACGCCCCGGCACCTCAACCCTGCGGTGCAGTCCGGTATTGCTACCGGAATGCCCGGCGCGCAGCTTTTTGCGACTCCCCTGCGCTTTGACGAGAACTGGAACCCGCAACCCTATCTGGCGAAGTCCTGGAGCATTGCCGACGACGGTCTCTCGGTGACGCTCAACCTCGTGGAGGGCGCAACCTTCCACGATGGGGTTCCGATCACCTCCAAGGATGTCCAGTTTTCCATCAAGACGATCAAGGCGCACCATCCGTTCAAGACAATGTTTGCTCCGGTGAAAGACGTTGAGACTCCGGACAAGCACACGGCGGTGATCAAGCTCTCCAAGCCGCACCCTGCGTTGTTACTGGCACTCTCGTCCCAGTTGGGCGCAGTGATTCCGGAACACATCTACGGAGATGGCCAGAATCCCAAGAAGCATCCGCGCAACTCTGAGAACGTCGTCGGTTCCGGACCGTTCAAGCTGGTGGAGTTCGTCCGCGATCAGCACATCATTCTGGAGCGCTATGACGGCTTCTTCATCAAGGGTCGTCCGTATCTGGACAAGATCGTGCAACGTATTATCAAGGACGGCTCCGTACGGGTCTTGGGCCTCAAGAATGGTGAGATTCACATCTCACCGTTTGAAGCGTTGCCGCAGGACATCAACTACTCCAAGAAGGAAGCGCACCTGACGGCAACCGATCAGGGCTATGCTGCGATTGGCCCGATCGTCTGGTTGGCGTTCAACACCAAGCGTGAGCCGACAAGCGACAAGCGTGTTCGGCAGGCCATCGCCCATGCGGTGGACCGCAACTTCATCGTCAAGGCGATCATGCTCGGCTCCTCGAAGCCAGCGTACACTGGTATTCACCCGGACAGTGTCTTCCATGAGCCAAACGTGGCTCGCTACGACCTTGATCTCGACAAGGCCAATGCCATCCTTGATGAAGCGGGCTATGCGCGGGGGAGCGACGGCATGCGCTTCAAGCTCCACATTGACTACGGTTGGGCGGGAGTCAAAAATCTCGCCGAGTACCTCAAGCCTCAGCTCAAAAAGATCGGCATTGACGTGACCGTGCGGGCCTCTCCTGATTTCCCGTCTTGGGCCAAGCGCATTTCCACTTGGGATTTCGATATGACGTGGGACGTAGTCTTCAATTGGGGCGACCCCGTGATTGGTGTCCACCGCACCTACCTGTGCAACAACGCCAAGAACGGCGTGATCTGGTCGAACACCCAGCAGTACTGCAACCCAATCGTTGATTCGGTGCTGGACCTAGCTGGAAAGGAGAACGACCAAGAGAAACGCATCGCACTCTACTCCATTGCCCAGAAAATACTGGCCGAAGACTTGCCGGTTTACTGGACCCACACCCTCCCCTACCACACCATTTACAACCACACCAAGGTAGGCAATCCTCCCCAGACCATTTGGGGGGCGTCTTCTCCGCTGGATGAAGTCTATCTGAAGTAGGTTTCACCCGCCAATGATCCGAGTGCCCGTTGCCTCAGGGAGCGGGCACTCATGGTTTCTCCGTTCGTCCTGAGCTTGTCGAAGGACGAACCCCGCTCATGCTCCGACAAGCTCAGCACGAAAGGGGATCGCGAGACTACAGTCTTTGAAAGAACCATACTCCTTTTCTCCAAGCGTCGTGCAATTTCTCTCGATCACGATAAAGCGGGTCGGTTTCGGGCTAGTGCTGCTACTGGCCGTGCTGGTGCTGAACTTCTGCCTAATGCACCTTGCACCGGGGGACATTGCGGACACCATCGCCATTGATGCCGGAGGTGCCGATGAGGAGATAATGGCCGCGATCCGAAAGGACTACGGGCTGGACCTACCCGTCTGGCAGCAGTTGCTGAAGTACCTCGCCAAGGTCGCCACCCTCGATCTGGGCTACTCCTTCTACTACAACATCTCCGTTACCGACCTGATCCTCGAACGCCTGCCCGCCACGCTCCTGCTGGTGCTGAGCGCACAGGTGTTGGCGATTACGGTTGGGATCGTACTGGGCGTGATTGCTGCCCGCAATCCCCATGGACTCACCAGCCACTTCGTCACCGTGCTGGCGCTGGTGGGCTACTCCGCTCCGGTGTTCTGGACGGGAATCATGCTGATCATCCTCTTTTCCTCAACCTTTCCAATCTTTCCCATTGCTGGCCTGATGGATGTCTCAGTGGAGCGCGAGGGATTCGCTCACGTTCTCGACGTGCTGCACCATCTGGTGCTGCCCTCTATCACCCTCGCTTCCATCTTCGTTGCGCTCTACAGCCGTTTGGCGCGGGCGAGCATGTTGGACGTGCTGGGTTCGGACTATGTGCGCACCGCCCAGGCCAAGGGGCTTTCGGAGTTTTTGGTCGTGTACAAGCACGCCCTGCGCAACGCGCTGCTCCCGGTGGTGACGATGGCCGGGCTGGTGTTTTCCGGAGTCATTTCCGGCGCGGTGCTGGTGGAAACGGTGTTCAGTTGGCCGGGACTAGGAATGCTGGCGGTGCAGTCCATTGTCGCCCGCGACACCCCCACGATTCTCGGCATCCTCTTCTTCTCCTCGCTGGTGGTCGTGATCGCCAACCTGCTCACCGATCTCGTGTACCGGATCATTGACCCTCGCATCAAGACCTCCAGTGCCTGAGCAGCCTGCCGCCCAATCCAAGGCTGAATTGGAAACCATCCGGGAGGAGCACCCGCTGATGGAAACTGCCCGCATGTTCGTCAAGAACTACTCGGCAGTAGCGGGCCTGTCCGTACTGTTGGTCATTGTGGCGGTGTCGCTGATCGGCCCACTGGTTTACACCACCGATCCTTTTGAAATGGTCTGGGCGCCTTTCTCCCAGCCCGGAGAGGAAGGCTTCGTTTTGGGAACCGATTATCTGGGACGTGACCTGCTGGCCCAAATCATCCACGGCGGCAAGGCGACCCTTGCGGTGGGCTGTGCCGCGGCCTTGCTCAGCGTCTTCATCGGCATCACCATCGGCGCGTTGTCCGGATTCTACCGGGGCTGGGTGGAAGAAATCCTGATGCGCATCACCGAGTTTTTTCAGGTGCTGCCGACTCTGCTCTTCTCAATGGTCATCGTTGCACTCTTTGGTGCATCGCTTCCGGTCATTACCTTCGCCATCGGCATCGTCAGTTGGACGGCGGTGGCCCGGATCACGCGAGCGGAGTTTTTGCGCATCCGGGAGTTGGAGTATGTGACCGCTGCGCGCTCGGTCGGTGCGCGGAATTTTTACCTGATTTTGCAGGTGATCCTGCCCAACGCGCTGCCGCCCATTGTGGTGCAAGCCACGTTGATGATCGGCTCTGCGATCCTTTTTGAAGCCGGACTCAGCTTTCTTGGACTCAGCGACCCCAACGTGATGAGTTGGGGGGCAATCATGGGGAACAACCGCCAGTACATCTTGCAGGAGAGCTTCATGATCATGTATCCCGGACTGGCGATCTTCATCACCGTGCTGGCCATCAGTCTGGTGGGTGATGGGCTGAACGATGCGCTTAATCCCAAACTGCGGCAGCGCTGAACGACGATGCCCGACCCGATCCTCTCCGTCGAGAACCTGACCGTCACCTTCAAGACCCGCTTCGGGCGGATTCCGGTGATTGACGACGTTTCCTTCGGCATCGCGCCGGGAGAGATTCTGGGGATTGTCGGGGAGTCCGGCTGCGGGAAAACGATGACCTCGCTGGCGATCATGAGGCTGATGCCGGAGCAGGGCAGCGTCACGGGTGGCACGATTCGACTCTCCGGAGAAGACTTGGTGCTGGCCTCGGAAGCACGGATGCGGGGCATCCGAGGCAGCGAGATCTCGATGATCTTTCAGGAACCGATGACCTCGCTGAACCCCGTCTTCAGCGTGGGTGAGCAGATCGCCGAAGTGCTGTGCGCCCACCAAGGACTGAGCAAGCGTGAAGCGAAGCAACAGGCGGTTCGGCTTTTGGAAGCGGTCAAGATTCCACTGCCGGACCGACGGGTCAACGACTACCCCCATCAGTTCTCCGGAGGAATGCGGCAGCGGGTCATGATCGCCATTGCTCTCGCCTGCAAGCCCAAGGTGCTGATTGCGGACGAGCCGACCACGGCGCTGGACGTGACCGTGCAGGCGCACATCTTCGAACTGCTTCAGGAACTCCGGGAGCAGACCGGAACCTCGATCATCCTGATCACGCACGACATAGCTTCGGTCGCCGAAATGGCGGAGCGCGTGATGGTCATGTACGCCGGGCGCAAGGTGGAGGAAGGCCCGGTGCGGGAAGTGCTGACCAACCCCCAGCATCCCTACACGCAAGGTTTGATTGCCTGTGTGCCGCATCTCACGGAAACGATCTCCCCGCAACGGCACGACCTGCTGGAGATTCCGGGCATGGTTCCGCCCATGCAGCATTTCGGGCGCAACGCATGCCTGTTCGCGCCGCGCTGCAAGTTTGTCGAGGAACACTGCCGCAACGAGCGGCCCGTGGACGGAGAACGAGCGCACGGACACCTCGCCGCCTGCTGGGTGGAAAACCTGAACGCCGAGCGTGCTTTGCCATGACCACCGCAGCCACTGTTCTTGAGGTCAACGACTTGGAAGTGCGTTTCCGGATGAAGCGCAAGCACCTCTTTGAGAGGCCCAGCCATGTGCACGCGGTGGACGGAATTTCTTTCACGATTGAACGCGGCAGGACACTGGGCTTGGTGGGAGAATCGGGTTCAGGAAAAACAACGACGGGCTTGGCGATTGCGCGGTTGGTTGCGGCCAACGGTGGTTCGGTGAAAATCAAGGGAACCGAAGTGTTGGGGCTGGAAGGGGAAGCCCTCCGGAGTCAGCGACAGCACATGCAGTTTGTTTTTCAAGACCCTTACTCTGCGCTGAACCCAAGGCTACGGGCCGGGAGAATTGTCCGGGAAGCCTTGGATCGTCTCAAGATCGGCACCCTTGCCGAACGCAGTCAGCGTGTCACCGAGTTGTTTGGGCAGGTGGGCTTGAGTTTGGAGCAGGAACGACTGTTCCCACACCAGTTTTCCGGAGGGCAGCGCCAACGCCTTGGCATCGCCCGCGCCTTGGCCTCGCATCCGGATTTGTTGATCTGTGACGAGCCGGTTTCTGCACTCGATGTTGCGGTGCAGGCGCAAATCCTCAACCTGCTCCGGCGGCTTCAGCAGGAGATGGGGCTGACCTACCTCTTCATCTCCCACGACCTCGGGGTCGTCCAGCACATGTGCGACGAGATCGCGGTCATGTACGCCGGACAGATTGTGGAGCAAACCGACCGGATTTCGCTCTTCCAGAACCCCCTGCATCCCTACACCAAGGGCTTGCTTGCCTCGGTGCCGTCCGCGGATCCCAACCGTCGGCGCACCAAACAAATCGGCATCATGGGCGAGCCGCCGAGTCCGGTGGACCCGCCTCCGGGATGCCGCTTCGCCTCCCGCTGTCCGCTCGCAGAAGAACACTGTGGGACTGAGACCCCCGCCCTGCGTGCCGTTGAATCCGGACACCGGGTGGCCTGCCACTTGGTGTAAAAGTCCCATCGGTTCCGTTCAATCAGACCGTGTAAAGCTGCCCGAACTGCGGCAGGGCATCGTTGACCCCTGCAAGCCGCAGGCAGTGCCACGCGAGGGCGTGGTTGCTGGAGGTGATCGGCTTGCCCAATGCGACTTCCAAGCGTTGCACTTCGGCAGCGATGCGCAGGTTGGTGCAGGAGACAAACACCGCGTCCACCGCTTCGTGCTTTCCTAGTTTCAGCACCGCCTGTCCGATGCACTCCGGGGTCATCTGTCCGACCTTGTTGTCATCCTCCTCGTTGAATGATCCCATCACAGGCACCGCAAACCCTTTCGATTCAAAGAAATTCCGCAGTTCCTGATTGATCTCATCGCGGTAGGGCGTGAGCAGTGCGAAACTGCGGGTGTTCAGGGCGGCAAATGCCGCCAGCGCTGCTGTGACCGGGTTAGTGGTTTTCGCCTCCGGACGCACCGAACGGATACAACGCTTCACCTCGTCCTCTCCGATGTAGAGTGATCCGGAAGTGCAGCCGTAGCCGATCACGTCCAACGACATGCCGGGCAGAATCACGTTCGCGCAATCGGCGAGTTTGTCCCGCATCGCCCGCAGGGTTTCCGGCGTGATTGTCGCCTCGTTCGCCAGCCGAGCGCCGTAGGTCGCCACACCGGGGAGATTGAGCAGCAGCCGGAACTCGTGCTCGATCACCTGATCGGTCGCCAGCGTGAGCAACCCGATCGCCGCACGCGAGCGAATTTCCGGATTGAGTTCGTAAGGCAGGGATTGCAGATTCAACAACATGGGTGACTCCTGTGGCAATCAGGTGAGTGGGCATTGGAGGGGCCGGTTGGTAACATTGAGGAAAGCGTAGCTTGAGAGCTGGAGAAAATCAACAAGATCCCTCATCATTTTGCAGTAACTTTTGCAGAAGACAACGGGGCTGGGTGGTTCTTCCATTTGCCGAAACCTTTCCAATCGCTAAGGACTTGATCATGAGCGCATCCCGTCCACGCAAGCGCGGGGGCAGTCAAGCCCGCCGCCGCTCCAGCGCCGAGCGCCGAGACCCCATGCTGGGGCACCTCTCCCGCAACCTGCCGATTGTCGAACCGCTGGATCAACAGCAGATCGAGCGCATTGACCACGAGTCCATGCGCATTCTTGAAGAGGTCGGCGTGGTCTTCCGGGACCCCATCGCGCTGGAAGACTGGAGAAAAGCCGGAGTCCGAGTCGATGGCGAGCGCGTGTACTTCGACCGGGGGCACATCCGGGAACTGATTTCCAGCATTCCTGCCACCATCACGCTTCAGGCCCGCGATCAGGAGAAGACCGTTGAGCTGGGTGGGCCGAACTCGATCTTCGTGCCCATGACCGGAGCGCCCTACCTGCGCGATCTTGACGATGTCCGGCGTTATCCGACCCTTGAGGATTTGGGCATCTTCCACAAGCTCTGCCAGATGCTCCCCGCGATCCATTCCTCCGCACATCACATTGTGGAGCCGATGGATCATCCCGTGCCGCACCGACACCTGCGCATCACCTACTCCTCCATGAAGCACTCGGACAAGACCTTCATGGGCATGACGACTTCCGGGAAGAACGCCGAGGACGTGCTAGACCTCTGCGCGATTCTGTTCGGGGCGGATTTCATGGAAGAGCATCCGGTGGTGACGGGCAACATCAACGGCAACTCGCCGCTGGTCTGGGACGCGACCATGCTCGGCGCCCTGCGGGCGTTTGGACGACGAAACCAACCTGTGCTCTGCTCTCCGTTTGTGCTGGGTGGGGCCAACACCCCGGCTTCCGTGGTTCCGGCAGTGGTGCAACTCAACGCCGAGGCGCTTTCAGCCCTCGCCTACACGCAGGTGGTGCGCAAGGGCACCCCCGCGATTTACGGGCACTACCTCTCGACCGTCTCCATGCAGTCCGGCGCACCAATGGCGGGGACTCCGGAAATCTCGCTGATGAACTTCATGATCGGGCAGCTGGCACGGTTCTACAAGGTGCCGTGGCGCACCTCCAACACGCTGGGCGGCGCCAAGACCTTTGACGCGCAAGCAGGCTATGAAAGCGCCTCGACGATGATGGCGGTGCTGCTCTCCGGAGCGCACTACCTCTGGCATTCTGCGGGCTGGAACGAGGCCGGGATGCACTGTTCGATTGCCAAATTCGTGGTTGATGCCGAACAGTGCGCGATGGGCTACCGCATGACCGAAGGCCCACGCTGGGATGACTTTGACGAAGCCCTTGCCGCCATCCGCGACATCGGCCCCGGTGGACACTACCTTGGCCATCCGCATACGCTCGAAAACTTTGAACGCGCCTTCTTCATGCCCCAACTCTTCGACAACAACTCCATCGAACAGTGGAAAGCGGAAGGCTCGCAAGAGATCACGGAACGTGCGTTGGAACACGCCAAAAAACTGCTACGAGACTACGAGGAACCCAAACTGGACGAGGCCAAAAACGAGGAACTGCTGGACTACATCGCCCGGCGCGAATGGGAAATCCCGGAGGATCAGGGCTTGAATGAAGCCTACTGAAAATGCTAAAACAGTACCACTGAACAGGAATCTGTCCTAGCGGTCGCAGTTGGGTGTTTCCGGAGGCTCGGTCTTGGCTCTCCATCGGCACTTAAGCTCCATCGGGCTTTCTGCTCAACCTTGAGCGATTAGATCGCATGAAACTTAATCTACAAGGAAAAGACGATGCCTCAAATCTCTAGATTTCTAGAAAAAACAGTCCAAGAGACACAGCAATCCGAGCCAGAAATCATAGCCCAAGCCTTTCAGGTGGGACTCAAGCGACTCTGGAGGGAGCCTGTTTTAGGGAGCTACCTCAAAGGCGAAGTTACCCGAGAAGCTGCAATTGAAAAAGCAGGGATTGATTGGGTTGAGCTAGCGGAACATCAGTGCTAAGCGGTCTTGGAGGATATCCAGTGGGGAATGAACCCGCTCAAAAAATTTTCATAACGAAAACTAAGGAGACCCATGCAATTTGAAGGAATCTACACACCGATCATCACACCACATTCCGCAGACGGCGCCATTGACAAGGAGGCATTTGCGGAGGTCGCGGAGTTTCTGATTAGTTCCGGGGTCCACTGCATTGTGGTGGGCGGCTCGACCGGGGAGTATTACGCCCAAACCAACGAGGAACGCATTGAACTGATGAACTTCGCCCGCGAGGTCATCAACCAGCGCACCCTGCTGATGGTGGGAACGGGAGCCACACGCACCGAGGAAGCCGTGATGCTCGCCAAAGCGGCCAAGCAGGCCGGAGCAGACTTCCTGTTGGTCAATTCTCCGCCGTATGCGGTGCCGACCGATTTGGAAAACGCCATGCACGCGCTTCAGATCGATCAAGCTGTCAACCTGCCGATCATGCTCTACAACTATCCCGGACGCACTGGAACCCAGATGGGCGAGGAGTATTTGGAACGGGTGGGGCGTTCAAAGAATTTTTGCGGCATCAAGGAAAGCTCCGGGGACATCAACCGCGTTCACTTGCTCGCACGGGACTATCCCAACATCGAACTGTGCTGCGGCATGGATGATCAGGCGCTGGAGTTCTTTGCGTGGGGGGCGAGGTGCTGGGTTTGTGCTGGCTCCAATTTTCTGCCGAAAGAACACAACGCCCTCTATGAAGCCTGTGTTCTCGAAGGCGATTACACCAAGGGGCGGCGCCTCATGTTGGCGTTGATGCCCCTGATGCGTGTCTTGGAGCAGGGCGGAAAGTTTGTGCAGAGCGTCAAGTACGGTTGCGAACTCACCGGGTTGCGAGCCGGCCCCCCCCGCCTTCCGCTGCAAGCGTTGACTCCTGAGGAAAAAAGCGAGTTGGAACAAGTGATCAACACCTTACAAGCGGAAATTTCCGAAATCCTTGCGGGCAATTGAGGGAGGCCCAAACCTGACCACGCCGATTTCCCTATGGCCACGAATCCGGAAAGCAGCAATGTCGCTGAAGCTTGAGGTCAGCAACACCCGCCACGGCAATCCGGGGGTTTCCGGCTGGTACGCAATTCTGCCAGAACCGGAGCCGCCTCGGATTTTGGAGCAAGCCCTCACTGCCGACTGGCTGGTGATTGGCGGAGGGTTTGCGGGGTTGTCTGCGGCGCGGCGACTTCAGCAACTCCGGGAGCAGGAACGTATCGTCTTGCTGGACTCCATCCGCATCGGCGAAGGCAGTTCCGGACGCAATTCCGGTTTCATGATCGACCTGCCCCACGACATCAGCACCGACAGCTATGCCGGAGCGGTGCAGCAGGACATCCGGCAAACCCAAAAAAATCGCTACGCCATTGCCTTTGCCGCTGAAGTTGCCGAGGACTACGGCTTTTCACAGGAGGTCTTCAATCCTTGCGGAAAAATCAATGCGGCGGCCAGCGCATCCGGAGATCAGCATAACCGGGAGTACGTCGAGCATCTCAAAGCAATGGGGGAAGAGTCCACTTGGTTGGATGCGGCGGACATGCAACGTATCACCGGAAGCGAGTATTACCTGAGTGGCTTGCTCACTCCCAAAACGGTTACGATTCAAGCAGCGGCGTATGTGCGGGGGTTCGCGGCAGGGCTTTCCCGGACGGTGGATATTTATGAAAACTCCCCGGTGATTGCGATGGAGCGTGCGGATGGTGTCTGGAAAGTTTGCACTCCACAGGGGTCGGTGTCCGCGTCCAAGGTGATTCTCAGCGTCAACGGACATCTGCAAAGTTTTGGCTTCCTCAAGCAGCGGTTGATGCACATTTTTCTCTACGCCTCGATGACCCGCGCCCTCAGCGTAGAGGAAGTCCGCAAACTTGGCGGGGAACCAAGTTGGGGCGTGGCCCCGGCCAATCCGTTTGGCTCCTCGGTCCGCAAGATTTCTGGAGTGGGGGGGCATCGCATCCTGATGCGCAACAAGTTCCACTTCAATGCAACCATGGAAGCCAGCGACCGCGACGTCCGACGGGCAGTGCGAGACCACACCCGCAGTTTCCAGCGCCGCTTCCCGATGCTCAAGGATGTGGAACTGGAACACCGCTGGGGTGGACGCTTGTGCTTGAGTTGGAACGGAGTCCCGGTGTTTGGTGAGCTTGAGGATGGCTTGTTTGCCGCCTGTTGCCAAAACGGATTGGGTGTCTCCAAAGGCACACTCGCCGGAATTTTGGCGGCGGAGTACGCCTCTGGAGTCCAGAACTCCTACATTGAGGATCACCTCAACGAAGCCCCCCCCACCCGCTTGCCCCCGGAACCCTTTGCCACCCTTGGTGCCACCGTTTACCTGAACTACCAGGAATGGCGAGCGGGCCTAGAGAAGTGAATTGCTCCGGCGCGAGTGCAGGTTGATTTTTACATGCTGTGCGGCTTGGCAACTTGCTCCATTAGGTCGTTGTTCCATTCGCCTTCAACCACAACATGAGATGCCGCCCCCATCATCACGGCCTCAATGAGGTTGTGACTCAGATAAACAAAAATGCCTGGCGGCACAAACTCATGCAGCGCTGCAACCGCAGAACCACCGGGAACAAACCAAGTTTCGTAGTTCGTGCCGGGAGTATCGCTGAATGAACCACCGTTCCAGACCAAATCACCGTGACCACCGATCAGGTGAGGACGGGAATCGCGATTGGCCTGTGAATGGATAAAGATGACTTTCCGCCAACTTTCGCAGTCAACGCATTATCCCCCGTCAAGGCTCCCACCGCGCCGTTGAAAACGACATGTGTCGGTTGTAGAGTTTTCATCACCTCAAGAGTGTCGCCCATTGCTTCCGCAGCGGACTTGTATCTTTTGAAACTGCCGTCCGCGTTCTGTGGAACATAAAAATCCGGTGAGCCGGCAAGAAACCTATCAATTTCAACCTATGATCGCTACTAGCCGGACATTCTGACAAAGTCTATTGCTCCTGCCAGAACGTCAAGATATTTTGAAAAACGTGGTGTTCTCAGCCCTTCTTTTGCTTGGCGTGGCGTTCGCGGTCTTGGATAACGAGGTGGGTTTTGCGCAGACGGGCGGATTGGGGCGTGACCTCTAAGCATTCGTCTTCGGCGAGGAATTCGATGGCTTGCTCCAGCGTGAGTGGCAGGATGGGTGTGAGTTGCACATGATCATCCTTTCCGGAAGCCCGCACATTGGTGAGCTTCTTTTCCTTGCACGGGTTGACGTTGATGTCGTTGTCGCGGTTGTGTTCGCCGATGACCATGCCCTGATAAACCTTGGTGCCGGGTGTGATGAACATGCGCCCACGCGGTTCAAGGTTGAAGAGCGCGTAGGCCACGGCCCCGCCGCTTCGATCGGAGACGAGCGATCCGGTCAGACGTGTGAGGAAATCACCCCGGAAGGATTCATAGCCGAGTAGGTAGGCGTTGAGGATGCCGGTGCCGCGTGTGTCCGTGAGGAATTCGGAGCGGTAGCCGATTAGCCCCCGCGTGGGAACATGGAACTGTACGCGTACCCGTCCGGAGCCGTGGTTGACGAGGTTGACCATCTTACCCTTCCGGAACGAGAGCTTTTCCGAGATGATGCCCAGAAACTGCTCCTCGCAGTCAATGAAGATGTCCTCGATCGGCTCCAGTCGCTTGCCCTCCTCCTCGCGGAAAATCACCTCCGGACGCCCCACGGTCAATTCGAATCCCTCGCGCCGCATGACCTCGATGAGGATGGCCATTTGCAATTCCCCACGCCCCTTCACCAAAAACGCCTCGCCGGGGGCTTCCTCCATTTGCAGGGAAACATTGCGCAAGGTTTCGAGCTTGAGGCGATCCCGGATGCGCGTGGACTGCACCAGCTTGCCCTCCTGTCCGGAGAGCGGTGAAGTGTTGGGGCCGAAGAGCATGGCCACCGTTGGTTCATCCACAGTGATGCGCTTGAGCGCCTTTGGCTGCTCGCGGGTGCAGATGGTATCCCCGATGTGAACGTCCTCAATGCCGGCAAGCACCAGAATGTCGCCGGGCAAAACCTCTTCCTGTTCCACCATGCCGATGCCCTCATACACCTGAAGCTTGGAGGCCCGCAGCGATTTTGGCACTCCGGATTCGCCGAGACACACCAAGGGTTCGTTGCGCTTGAGAACGCCATGCGCGATGCGTCCGATTGCCAGCCGTCCGAGGTAATCGGAATAACTGAGGTCGGTGACGATCATTTGGAACGGTTCCTCTGGATCGTGAATGGGCGCGGGCAAGTGCTCAACGATGTAATCCATCAGCGGGTTCAAATCCGTCCCGGAATCCTGCAAGGCAAGCTGGGCGATGCCGGCACGTCCGTTGGCGTACAGCACCGGAAAATCAATCTGTTCATCGCTCGCGTCAAGGTCAATGAAGAGGTCATAGATTTCGTCCAGCACCTCCTCGGCGCGGGCATCGTGTCGATCAATCTTGTTGATGACGACAATGATCCGGAGTCCGTGTTCGAGAGCCTTGCGGAGCACAAACCGTGTTTGCGGCAACGGTCCTTCGGAGGCATCCACAAGCAGGATCGCGCCATCCACCATCATCAGGGCGCGTTCCACCTCACCGCCAAAATCGGCGTGTCCAGGAGTGTCGAGGATGTTGATTTTGATGCCGTGCCACTCGATCGCACAGTTCTTCGCCGCAATTGTGATGCCACGCTCACGCTCCAAATCCATACGATCCATCACCCGCTCCTCCATCTCCTGATTCTCCCGGAAGAGTCCGCTCTGCCGGAACATTTGATCAACAAGGGTGGTTTTGCCGTGGTCAACGTGGGCGATGATGGCGAGATTGCGCAGAGATTCGTTGTTCATTAAAAATCGAGGTCTGAAAAAGTGAAATGAAGTGGTAACCGCCGGAGTCACCGCCGAAGGCAAGGAATTACAATGCGGAAGCAGTCAGGCTAAAGCAGCAGGAGCGGCGCAAGGCATCGGCGAACTGGTCATTGCTTTGGGCGTACTCCCGGAAGGCGCTGACTACACGGGCGATTTGCGGATCTGTGTCACGCTGTTCCTCCAGCAGTGCGACTCGCCGTTCCAAGGGACGCAGGGCGGTCTTGCGGTCCCAGATGACGAAGCCGATCAGTCCCATGATGCCTGCGACGATCACCAGCATCAGGTTCCAAAACCGATCAAATTGCTCGTTCATGCGCTGGAACTCAATGCAGAACTCGGAGCGCCCCCCTGATTTCGGTGCGAAGTTCAACACGGATTGCCTTGATCTCGGCATCGAGACGCTTGATGTCACCCTTGATTTCCGCAAGCCCTTCAATGATCTCGCGGTCGGAAATGCGCGGGGCGGTTTCGACCGCGGCTAGCAATGCGGGCGAGAGCAGCAAGAGGACGAGCAGGAGCAGGCGACGCAACAGGAGTCTCCAAGAGTTGCAAACGAGAGAACTGGAAACAGCAGACCAAATCTGCCTGTGAGACGCAAGCTGGTTCTGGAAGGCAAGGAAGCCCGTCCATCCCTCCTTGCCACAATTCGCTACGGTTTTTCCCAAGACTGGGTTAAACTGAGGATTCTGGAGTTGGAAGCGTGATCGCTCGCCGCAAGGCGGGAGGAAAGTCCGGGCAGCGCAGGGCAGGGTGCTGGCTAACGGCCAGGCGGCGTGAGCCGACGGAAAGTGCAACAGAAAAGACACCGCCGATGGCCCCTTGGGGCACAGGTAAGGGTGAAAAGGTAGGGTAAGAGCCTACCGCGCTGCTGGTGACAGCGGTGGCAGTGTAAACCCCACTTGCTGCAAGTCCATGTAGAACCGCATTCGGGCGGCCCGTCCGGCGGTTGGGTAGGATGCTAGAGGCGGCTGGTAACAGTCCGTCCCAGAGAAATGATCACGATCCGGGGCTTCCCCGGAGACAGAACCCGGCTTATTTCCAACTCCGGTTTTCCTCAGCGCCGTTTTTTCTTGGCACGATAGCGGCTCAGGTACTCCTCCTGGACACGAGACTCCGGAAGCTCCAATGCCCTTGCATAGCTACTGAGGTAGCCCTTGAGGTAGATCTCGGCAGGTAACGCCTCATAGTTTTCGGACTCCAACGCTTCTAAATAGACTTGCCGCACACAGGTCACGGCGGTGAGTTCCTCAAACGTCACCTCCGCCAGATTGCGGATGTCCCGCAGGGTGGGGCCGTCGAAATGGAGGGGGATGCCTTCCGCTTCCCGGTGTTCCAGATACACTTGAACCCGCTTGCGCGCTGAGTCCACCTTGGCATTGAGTTGTTGGTAGGTTGAGTGACGCTGATGCACTTGTCCGACAAATGCGGAACTGTTGTCTGCCGAGGTGGGCGTTGGAACTGCGGACATCGAGGAGTCGGGTTTGGCGATTCCTTTCTGAGGGGGGCCAAAAAAGCGGTTGGCAGTGTTGAGGAACACCACCTTGGAACTGGGTTCTCTGCGGTGGCTCATTTTTTCAGGGGGAACCACCTTTGCCGACTCCGGCTCTGGAGGTTCCGGTTCGGCAACAGTGATGGCTTTCGTCAGCAATTCCTGATCATACTCGTTGCGGGTGTGCGGGTTGATCAGTTCCATGTAGGCGCGGCTAACCTGCTGGAGTTGGCGCTCCACTTCTTCGGAAGCAACCAGTGAGTACGCCGCCAGTGATTCGGCCCGGATTTTCTCGATGCTCTGTTCGTAGGCATCCTGAACCTGCTCTGGAGCTGCCGTGGGCTCGATCCCCAGCACCGAGTAATGCGTCTCAGGCAGAGCGGTTGGATCAAGCGAACGGGCGATATCGAGTCCGGTCATGGTTCGCCTGCGAAGGTGTGCTCCACGGTGCGGGGGCGTTGGGAGCGCTGCTGGAGGATGGCACTACAAATGACGGAAAGGCGTTTGGAGATTCCAGAGTTGGGTTGGTCCATCACCAAGGGGCGGCGTTGCAGCACTGAGTGCCACACCGCATCCTCGTGTTCGATGTGTCCTAAAAACTTGAGACGGATGCCAAAGTACTTGAAGCAGGCGCTTTCCATCGCCGAGCCAATGCGTATGTCCTGCGCGCTGCGCACCTGATTGAGGATCAGTTTGGGCTGGAACTCCTCCACTTGCCGCTCGATGAAGCGTCCGAGTTCCCCCCCTTGACGACGCATGTAGTTGATCAAGTCCTTGGGGGTGCGGATGCCCTGCGGGTTGTTCAAGAGCAGAAGCTGTTCGACCGCATTCCGGAACCCTTGCTCGTTGCTGTCTGAGCGCAGTTTCCGGTAGAAGGAATTCTTGATGAAGCGGTAAGCGTTTTCGATGGACGTTGGCTCCGGAACCACGATCAACAGGTGAGTATCGGCGAGCAGGAAGAAATCGATGGTGTTGTAAGCCGTGCCGGCTCCGAGGTCGAGCAGCACACAGTCGGCCTCCAGCCGCTGGAGCGCTCGCAGGAAGCGCAGTTTCTGCGTGTGCTTGAGGTTGGCGATTTCCATGCCGTCCCGGGCACCGCTGATGAGGCTGAGGTTGTTGATGCCTGTGGGAATGAGGAGTTGGTCCACGTTCTCGACAAAATGCCCCACAAATTCAGAAACCCCACGATCTGGGTTGTTGACCCCTAGCCAAGTGTGGAGATTGGCGCCGCCGAGATCCATATCGACCAGCACCACACGGTAGCCGCGCTGGGCGAGCATGGCTCCGAGGTTGCCCGTGATGAAACTCTTGCCGACGCCCCCTTTGCCGCCGCCAACGGCCCAGATTTGTTTCGGGTTCAGCAGCCGCATCGCTTCCTCCGGAGGGCAGGAATTGCGGGGTTTTCAGGTGTGTGCATCAAAAGCCTCGTGTTGACCAAAGGGTGGTGAACCATAATTCTTCAGACTTTTGCAAGAATTCCACCAAGTCTCCAGCCTGAACCTGACCACGTCCCATGGCCATTCCGAAATGAACAATTCCACTCAAGATTTTTCATAACATGCCGATACGGAAGCTAGAAGGATTTTGAACATGCGATTTCGATTTAATTTTCTCCTTGTGATGATCGCGCTCTGGATGGGGTGCAGCAACCCCGATCCGGAGTTTCCGATCTCCTCTTTCATCAGTCGCCTCACCAACGGTGACCGGCAGATGGGCTGGGGGCTGACCTATTTTGAGAGTTGGCGCCGCAGTCGCCAACCACGCTACCTGACCCTTGCCGAGACGAACACTGTGGACGCAATCCACGCCTTCGCCGCGCTGGAGTCAGACACCTCTCCACGTATCAACGAGTACTATGTGGTCCGGGAGCGCCGCATCCGGGGGTGTCGACTGCTGGCCGAATTGCAATTCGAGGCGATCAACAACGGTTTCTCGCTCAGAACCGCTCCCCCGCAAGGCTGCACCTACTGAACCTCCGGAGCCTTGCTCTGCACCAAAACTACGGGCTTTTCAGCCTGAGTTGATCCTCATAATACTGACGAGATGCGGACCGATCCCCCTGCTGGTAGTAGTGGGTTCCCAGTAAATCCAGCAGCCGCCCCTGTCCCGGATGGTCGTCCAGCGTCCGCTTCACCTCCAGATGCTGTTTGTAGGCGACCACCAGCAAGAGGGGATCGCCTCCACGCTCGTAAACCTGCTCCAGCAGATCGTACAGCATGTCCAGCCGTGCAGTATCCTTATTTTTCTGAAAGTGCGATTCCAAGGCCTGAAGGTGCGGCAAGGCCTGCTCATCCTGCTGTTCGCGCACCAAGTTTCGCGTCAACTCCAATACCACCTCCGCATACTCCTCTCGCTCCGGAGGGGCGAGGTTGCCCCAAACCTGCCCAAGCGAATTCAGGGCTGCTGAAACCGCCCCGGTCTGCAATGCGGCTTGCGCGTGCAGTTGCAGGGCTTGATTGGAAGGGGGCTCTCCCAAATCCCGGAGGATTTGCAAATGCGCACTGAGGCTGGCGAGTGTGTCTTCCCAGTGTTCGCCCTCCCGTGCCAAGTGTGCCATTTCCAGTAGAGCCTCGGCTTCGGCCTGTTTTTCTTGGGATCCAGAGGATTCGGCAAGCTGTGCACCCAAATCGTCCAGATACCACTCTCCATAGTTTTCCTGAAGGTTCTCCGCAATGCTTTCCCCGTCACGATACTGGGTGGGGGAATTCGTGGCTTCCGGGGGTTGTGGGAAGCTTGGCAGGTCGGCATCCAAAAATTGCTCCAGATTCGCACCTTCCGGTTCACTCGTTTGATTTTCTGCGGGCGGTTGGTCTTGCGAGGCCGGAGCCGACAGGAGCGTCACGAGTTTTTGCTGAGTCGCTTCCGCAGGTTCGGTGGTCGGAGTTTTGGGTTTTTCGGGAGGTTTGCGGGCGGCGGCTTGGTACGGATGCGGGAGCGGACGTGAACGCTCTGCTTTGCTGCGGCCTTGTCGACTCACGGACACGGAAACCTGCTCCTCTTCTGCAAGCACCCCGGAAAATTCCGAGTTCTCCGGATCGTAATCTGGTACAACAGCAGGCGTTTCCGAACCGGAAGGGCGCAACCGTAACGAGCCGATCACGGTGGCTTCCGGTTCCGGGGGAGGTGTTCCGGTGCCCTCTTGCTTGAAAACTTTTTGGAAGCGTCGGAACGCTTGTGGATCCAGCGCCTCGGTGACTGCCGGATTCTGTGCGGCTGTGTCTCTCAGAGAAACGTTGCGCTTCAAAATCACCATAATCCCCCAAAACGCAGCTAGCAAGGAGGCCAGTCCTCCGGCGAGTTCCAAGGAGAACACAGCCACCACCACCACGCTCCCCACACTCCCTGCCCCAAGACCCACCTTTTGCCACGTTCGCACGTTCCCCCTATTCGTAGCCCAACTGACGCAGGTGAAACGCATCGTCGGTCCAGCGACGCACCACCTTGACATGCAGGCCCAAAAACACCTTGCGGCCCAAAAGACGCTCCATCCGCAACCGTGCGGCGGTGCCGATTTCCTTGAGCATCGCTCCGCCTTTGCCGATGATGATGCCCTTCTGCGAGTCGCGCTCCACGCAGATTTGGCAGTGGATGCTGATGAGACGTTCAGACTCCTCAAATTGCTCCACCCGCACGGCGGTCGCGTAGGGCACTTCCTGCTTGAGTCTCCGGAACAACGCTTCGCGTACAAATTCGGCCACCAGAAAACGTTCGGTCGCATCCGTCACCTGGTCGCTCTCGAAAAAGAACGGCGATCCTGGAAGATTCGCACGGATCAAGCTCAGCAGGGGATCGAGGTTCTGATCCTTGAGGGCTGACCCTGGCACGATACCGAGGAACGCTCCTGCTTGCCCCAGCAGGTCAATGCTCCGGATCACCTGCACCTTGCTCGCAGCATCGCACTTGTTGAGCAGCACGATGGTGTGGGATTCACGCCCCCGGAACTGTTCCAGAAGCGCCTGCTCGTTTTTGGGAAGCGCTGCTTTGGATTCCGGGAAGGGTTCCACCAGCCAGATGTTGAGGTCGTTGCCCACCAGCGTTTCGAGCGCGTAGCGGTTCATGCGCTGGTTGAGCTTTTTGGGGCCTTCATGGATACCGGGGGTGTCAATGAACACCATCTGCACCAACTCCTCTGTGCGGATGCCCCGGATACGGTTGCGGGTGGTTTGCGGTTTGGGAGTGATGATGGAAACGGCTTGGCCGACCAAACGGTTGAGCAGGGTGGATTTCCCCACGTTGGGACGTCCGATGAGGCCGATGAACCCACAACGGGTTTCCGGGGCAGCGTCGGGAGCAGGAGTGGTGGCAGTGTGGGGCATTTCAGGTGGGCTAGATGATGGGAATAATGTCTCAGACTCCGAGGTTGCGCAGTATAGAGGATGAAGCCTGTGGAATGCAAGCGGCACCTTCACTTTGTACTTGGGGAAGTGCAAGGATTTTTCAACTTTGGAGAACCGAGGCCAATTTCTTGCTTCATGTTCTTTCAGGCAGAGGCGAGCCGTTTTGCCGCTGTCCTGTTCCCATAGTCGCACAAGGAGGTGCTGGATGTGGAGCCTGTGCTTCAAAGGATTCTTCAACATTCAGTCATTTGTTGTCAATGCACACTGCCCTGGCTATGCCCTCCGACGGCCCCCAACGCCAGCAAGAGAGCGATTTCGAGAAAGATGAAAACTACTTCAACCTGTGGGGTTACGTTAAACGCAGGTATCCGGACGTCAGCATCGAGGACATCAACTTCACCGAACTCGTCAACCTCAAGGTGCAATTGGAGGGGCCGCGAGGTCTCCGGGAGTGGACCGGTGCCATCGCCTCCGTCCGCAAGCACTGAAGTCCGGTAGCGATGTTCCCCAAACACGGAAGACCATCACGCCGACATGGCTCAATCTCAAGGTAGCGACGCTTTCTTCGAGGATCGTTTCGACGCGAGCAAGCACACCATCAAAGCCGATCAACTCGACCAGCACGACCAGACCCGCCGTGAGGCGGGTGAAGAGGTCTTTGTGCTGCAAAATCTCCAGTTCGCCGCAGGGCTTCCCGCCCAAGTCGTTGAACTCCTCAACCAAATCATTCCTGCCGTCCTCAACTTTTCCACACGCTTTGGCATCAAGCTCCGGGACGCGAACCACCCGGTGCGTTTCCTGAACCGCGCTACCTACGAGCAGGAAATCGGCACCAAACTGCCACCAAAAGTGGTGCTGCCGGCTTCGCGCTTGGACTTCAATCCGATTTCACGAGTTTACACGGTTACGATCATTCTTCCGGATGATATCCAAAACAACGAGGAAGTGATCAACATTGCACGGACCCTCTTCTCCAAGCTCATGGGTGAGGTGTACTTGTTGGAAAGCATCCTACCGCTGGAGTTCTACAAACAGAGTGGACACTCGACCAACGAAGAAATCACTGCCGGAATTCTGGAGCGACTCGACCTGATTGCGGCACTGGAGTTTCCGTCCGACACGGTGCGCTCTTATGGTGAGCAAATGGCAAAGCAACTGCGGATGCCGTGGAAGAAGGAACAAGTGCAAGTACGGCGGCAGTGGGCGAAGCAATGGCAGGACAAGCATGAGCAGCAAGGACTCTCTTCGGAAGAACTGCACGTGCTCGACAGCGCCTTCACAGATTTTCTACAGGCTTTCCGCGAGCAACCCGGAGAACTTTGTGCGCAGGCTGTCGAGTTGGTGAAGCAACTCAACGCACAACTGCATTTTCTCCTGCCCCATGATCTCCCGGCGTATCGGCATTTTGAGGAAAGTGAACCCTTCCACTATGTCCAAGCCGCGAGCTTGCGGATGGAGGAGGTGCTGGCCCTGTCCGGATTTGTGGAAGGCTACTGGGAGCAACTGGAAAACCTACCGGAAGACGAGGACGTGCTTGAGGGCTTGCAGCGGCAGATTCGCTTGCGCCTGCGCCAACTTCACGAAGACCGCAAGGCGTTGCCGTTTCTGATTCCGGATCGTGAGGTGGAAGACGCCCTTCAAGAGGAAGCTGGGCAGTTGCCGCTGCAACTGGTCAAGTGTCTGCCGCCGGAAATGCCCAAGGCCAAGTGGAAATCCGAGTGCAAGAAACTGGAGCGGCATTACACCAATTCTATTTTTCTGAAGGTCTATGAAGGGTTGGAGGGCATCCTGCTGTTGCTGCGCACAGGCGAGACGCTCCCGGAGGAACAACAAAACGCCACCCGCGCACGGATCGAAAAACTCCTCCAGATGCTGCGGTTTCGCAAACCGATGCTCGATCAGGTCCGTGCCGTGTTGGGATTGCTGCAAGGCTGTTCAGAGGTGATCCAACAGCAGCGCCGGCAGCACCGTTTTCCGCTCGATGAGTTCCGCAAGGCGTGGAGCTACTTCATTTCATCGTTGCTTATCATGGAATACTACGAGCAGCCTCACGGCGGGACCGGTTTTTTTCAGCAGCGCTTCAGCACCGAAAAATACCTGCAATCCATCCAACGCTTCGTGGGCCATCAACTGGACCGAGGCATCAACTATTTTCACATCGTCCAGCTTTTCCTGAAAATCTATCTGGAGAAGCACAACGATAATCCGGTAGACTATATTCTCTACATGATCCGGAACCCGCAGGCGGCCTTGCGCTATGTTCTACATCAGGTGATGCTGCCCTTGGAAGACAATCCGGATCGCGGCTTGCCCTTCCGTATAGACAAGCTGGACCAGTACCGCGACACCCTCATCAAGGTTTATGACAACCGTCTGGACGAAGCCATCCGCCCCGAAGAATCCGAGGAATCTGCCTGACCTCAGCGGTCGTTTGTCCAGTGTTCCAGTTCTGAAAAAAGCGTTGCCGTGGGGACTTTGGCTCACCGTGGGGCTCGCGCTCGTGCTAGCCAGCGCTTGCACCAAGCCAACGCTCTACTCGCAAATTGGTGGGGAAATCATGCTCACCGCCGTTGCCTTGGAGGTGAGCCGGGATGAGAATTTGCAGGATTTGGTGAAACGCG
This sequence comes from uncultured Pseudomonadota bacterium, assembly GCA_913020725.1. Lineage (GTDB taxonomy): Bacteria > SAR324 > SAR324 > SAR324 > NAC60-12 > UBA8110. The sequence continues at coordinate 31,744 of CAJWCD010000006.1, read as the reverse complement.
GCAGTCCGAGAATCTTCCGGCAGCGGCTTTATGAGGTGTTGTGTGCGGCTGCGGGTGGCCCCTGTGACCTTCCGGAAACCCCCAGATTCGTGATTGAGATGCAACTTAACCAAGCTGAGCGTGAGCGAGTTGCCCAAAGCCTTGAAGTCATTCTCGACACCCTTAGCGCCCATCCCGACCTTTCCCGAAAACTGCTCCGAAACAGCGGCCTGCGCAGCCGATCTTGACGGTCAGTGCCCCGCACCAATCCAATTGGCGGCAACCAGCACAACGAGGGTGATTTCCACGACCACCATGCTCCACTGTCGCCACTTGCGCTCTCCCAGAAACCGGACGAACAAAAGCAGGTAGCCTGCCAGCGTCACTCCGCCCAGCAGCGCAATGCCCAGCAGTGCGAGCGTGTCCCCGTTCTCCAGATACTGAAGCCAGCCCCAACCTGTGGAGGAGTGCGTTTGTGCCAGAAACTCAGGGAGTGGCAACGACCAGATCTCCAGCAAAGTGTCCGGAGGAATCCGTGCAGGAAGCAGCCCGCTGAGATAGCCAATGAATCCAACCAGCATGACCGCCACTCCGAGGCGGTTGCCCCACGCCACCACCTGTGCGTAGCCTAACTGTTCCGGATCAACCCGGAGGTCGCTGTCTGTCGATTGGGGTTTGTTCACCATCCGAAGGCCTTCAACACAGAGCGCGCTCCCGCCAGCATCAACACGCCGATCACCAACCGCCGGATCATGAACGCTGGAACATGCGGGAGAATTCGTGAGCCGAGCATTGCGCCGAGCATCACGCCCGCGAGCGAGGGCACCACGAGGGCAGGCAGCACCGCCCCGTGGTTGAAGTACACCCACGCCGCTGTCGTGTCCGTGATCGAGAGCGAGAAACTGCTCGTCGCCACCGCGATTTTCAATGGTGCCCCCATCACAAGATTGAGCAGCGGGACGTTCGCCCAGCCTGCGCCTAGCCCGAATATGCCGGCCAGTAGTCCGACCAGTACGAATCCGGACAGCCCCACCGCAGCACGATGCACCGTCCAGTTCATGCGTTCCCCCGTGGTTTCTTCCACAAACCAGCCCTGTAGACCGAGCCATTTGGCGACCGGATCGTTTCCAGCAACCACAGGGAACTCTTTGATCGGCGTTCGCAACATGATGGTTGCGATTCCCAAAATCACGACGCCCAGCGCCCCTTGGATGTAGGCTGGATTGAGTTCGGAAATCCAGAGTCCTAGCTGCGCTCCCACGATGGAGAAGGCCGAGGCGATCAACGCAACGGGCATCGCCAAGCGTAGGCTGGCCAGGTTTTGCCGCAAAAGATAGGGCGCCGCCGCCAGCGAACTGCCGAGTGCGATGAAGAGTCCGGCCCCACGCACGAAATCAATGTGAAACGGAAAGAAACCGCTCACCAGTGGCACAAAGAGGACGCCCCCACCAATCCCAGCCATCACACCAAAAACACCGATCACGAAGGTGGTCGCAAACAAGAGCAGCATCCACACCCATGCGGGCCACGTTCCAGAATCGGATTCTGCGGCCAACGCCACTTCGGGCGCCGCCAGCAACAGGCACACGCTCCCAACGCGGTGAGAATTGGCGATTTGGCTCAAGAAGCTTGGTGGACTGAAAAGAGAAAAAATGAAGAAACTCAGATGCAGTGGTTGAGACTGCCTGACTCGAACAGCCGGGAGATCAGTTGGACTGGGTCAGGGCCACCGGAAGTTCCGCCGCCTCATGGAAGGCCCGCAGTTCGCGGGAGGCGAACATCCCGGCTTGGTGGTAAGGGTCGGCGTCCAGAAATTCCTGTGCAGTTTCGTGGTCAGGTGCTTCAAACATCAGGAAGGTTCCGTTCATCTCACCATCCTTTCCAGCAAGCGGGCCTCCGGTCATGAGCCGCACCGGCCCGTCACTGTTGCGAACGTGTTTCCGGTGGGTGGCGCGGGTGGCCTTGCGGGTTTCCAGCATTCCCGGTTTGTCTTTGCCAATGAAGATGAAGTACATCGAAATCTTCCTTTCGTTGGGGATGAAAGCCGAAGGGTTTACTTGTTAGATTCGTTCTTGGGATCGAGGTAGAAGAGCGAGGTTTCCGGTCTGAGCGGTCGTTTGAGCCAGAGGGGGCGGCGCAGGTTGTCCGGGCCGGGGGCGGGGCGGGTTTTCTCCAGCCACTTCCGGTAGATCGCCATTGACTTGTTGGTGTCCACAAAGACATCGCCGTACTCGTCGTCCGGCTGCGCTTTTTCGAGACGAACCTTCTGGTGCCAGCAGTGCATGCCGCTCTGCGGATCCGGATGCACCGGAAAGGTGATGTTCTGATGCACTCCCGTGTCTTCCCAGAAAATGCGGCTGGAGTCCGGATCGCTGGATTTCTTGATTTGCACCCCTTCTTTTTTACGCATCCGCCACTGTCCGGGAGCCTCTTCCTTGAGGTCCACAAGGCTGGTCCCCCAACGGTTGGCGATCGGGTCCTGCGGACGACGCCAGCGTCCAAGGTGGTGAGAGCAGGCGAGGGTTCCGGGACGCACGGCCTCGGTCGCCCAGACCCGTGCGACAAAGTGGCCGATCTCAGTGTTGACGCGCACAAGGTCTCCGGTTGTGTAGCCGAGCCGCTTGGCATCGGAGGTGTGCATCCAGAGTGGGTTGCGGTTGGCGATTTCCATCAACCACTTGGCGTTCGTGGAGCGTGAGTGGATCAGTGTCGGCAACCGATAGGTGGGCACGAGCGGGAATTCTCCTGCGTTACGATCCATCTCGGATTCGTGGACATGGCTCTTGATGTAAGCGGGAAGCGCGTATTCGGGCCACTTCCAGTCCACCAACGTCTGCGAGTAGAGTTCCTGCTTGCGGGACGGGGTTGGGAAGCCGACACGCTTCCCTGATTCGGCCTTCACGCCCACGACTTCCCCGCCCTTCTCGACCAGCCCCGAAGCGGCGATCTTGCCGTTGACTTTGGCAAGGTAACGCTTGTAATTGTCGTTTTCAACCGCGTAGGCACCATGCCGCTGCATGTACTCCAGCGCCGAGATGCCCTCCTTTTCCGCAACCTCCGGGAGTCCGGGAACGCGCTCGAAGATGTACTGATAATACTCGTCAATCGTCATCTTCTCGTCTGCACGGTAGGGCGACTCGAAATATTTGCGGATGCCGAGCGAACCATCCGGGTCCACCCGCCACGAGAGTTCGATCCAGAACTCGTCTTCCTCCCAAACCTCACCCGGATTCGCTTCGTAGGTGAACGTGACCGGCTTGCCCTGCCGACGCAGGAATTCGCGGTGGACGGGTTGCCGGAAGCCGATCCAAAGCCCGGAATGCGTTTCGTAGCTGACCAAGTCATGTCGTTCGGAAGCATGTCCGACGGGCAGGACATAATCCGCGAAAAACGCAGTTTCGTTCCACGTCGGAGTCAAGGCGGCGTGGAGTCCGATCAGCTTGGGATCGCGCAACGCCTCGATCCAACTGAAACCGTCCGGATAGGTCCAGACCGGGTTGAAGACACGAGTGAAGTAAACCGCGAGCTTGCCGCGTCCCTCCTTGAGAAAGTGCGGGAGCAGGAAGCTCATCTCGTAGTGCGAAAGCGGGTACTCGTCCGGAAAATGTAGTTCGTTCCACGTCTTGTGGGGCGGTGCGGGATTCGGGACACTCGGATGGAACTTGCCCCACGAATTGGGGAGCGTGCCGCCAAAGGTGCCGACACTTCCGGAAAGCACGTTGAGAAAATGCAGGCAGCGGGCAACCTGCCAGCCGCCAAGGTTGCCACTCGCCGCGCTGCGCCAGACGTGCGCCGCAAACTGCGTGCCTGCCGCGCCAATGCGTCGGGCGACCTCGATGACGGTCTTTGCCGGAACACCAGATTCCGCCTCGGCGAATTCCGGAGTGTAGTCCGCGTAGTGTTCCCGCAGTTTCTCGATGAAGTTCTCGAAGATCGGCTCGGCATCCGAGTGATCGGCTTTCAGCCAGTCCTGCCAGTTGGTCCACTCCTTGAGGAAGGTTTCGTTGTAAATCCCCTCGTCAAGCATCACCTTGGCCACGGCGAGCAGCACCGCCGCCTCGGTTCCGGGACGGGTGGGCATCCAGTAGTCAGCTCGGCTTGCGGTGTTGGAAAGCCGGATGTCCATGACGGCGATCTTCGCGCCCTCGTTTTTCGCCTCCATGATGCGCTGGGCGTGGGGATTGAAGTAGTGCCCTGCCTCAAGGTGCGAACTGATGAGCAGGATGAACTTCGCGTTCGCGTAATCCGGAGCAGGGCGGTCGGCCCCGTGCCAGATCGCATAGCCGAGCCGCGCTCCGGCAGAGCAGATGTTGGTGTGGCTGTTGTGGCCATCCACGCCCCAAGCGTTCAAGACACGCTCAATGTAGCCCTCGTGTCCGGGGCGCCCGACGTGGTAAACCACCTCGTCCTTGCGTTCCTCTTGAATCGCCTTGCGGATTTCGGCGGCGATTTCGTCCAACACCTGATCCCAACCGATGCGCTCCCAGCCGCCCTCGCCGCGTTTGCCCTTGCGTTTAAGAGGGTGAAGGATGCGGTCAATGTCGTTGATCTGGTTGATCGTCGCTGGTCCCTTTGCGCAGTTGCGGCCTCGGCTTCCGGGATGGTGGGGGTTGCCTTCGAATTTGCGGACCTCGCCCGTTTCCTTGTCCATGTACGCAAGCAACCCACAACCCGCCTCACAGTTGAAGCAGACGGTCGGCACCAACGAGTAGCGTTTGGTTTTGCCAGTGGCCCAGTCCTTCGCCTCATACTCGGCCCAGTCGTCCCAATCCTCGTAGGCCGGGAAATTCGCGAGGTCTGGAGATCCCGATTCGACCGGTTTCAGGTCATGTTCGGGGTGCTTGTCCGGAAGCTTGGGAATGATCCCCAAATTTTCGGCAGTGGATTCGATCCAAGAGGGCTTGAAGGCGTGGGACATGATTCAACTCAGGGAAAGCAGTTGCGGCACTTGCACCCACAAGCGGATCAGGTACCAAAGGCCAATCAGGGAAAGCAGAGAGGCTCCGGCTAACGCGAAAGGCGAAGTGGAAAGCAGCAGCAACACCAGCGGCAATAGGGTGCCCAGCACCACTCCGGAACCCCAGAAGATGGTCTTGAACGGCCCCTTTGTGATCATCTCGACCACACGGTGTGCGTCTTCGGTGGGGTGTGGAGTCGCAAGTTCTGCGACCAAAACCACCAGTTGCGCGACCAAGCCCCATGCCAGCACTGTCGCCATCGTTCCGGAGATCGCGCTCATGGAGTCAAAGGCGAGGCTGAGAATCAGCCAAACTCCCGGACCTCCGATGACTGCGTGAATGAACATGTGCAACACAAGCAGGGGGCTTTGCCAGAAATCCCGGCCCTTGGCCTGCGCGAACAGGAATGCGGTGTAAACCGAGGTCAGCACGGCGAATATAACCAACAAGCCGTCGAGGCCGCTGCTTAAGCTCCCCAGGTTGGAATAACCCGTCAACCCCAGCACAAGCTGGAGGGTCAGCAAGCCGCCGAATCCAGTGATGATGTAGGCTCCCTTCACCAACCACGAAGTCCAGTGCGGTCGCAGCAAAACGTAGAGGAAGCGCTTCGGCTGATCCAAATCTTTGACGAGCAAGGCTCCGGTCAGGCCGAGGAACACTAACCCCATCAGCACGGAGGCGGTCATTGTGGATTCGCTCAGATGATCCCAGTCCAGTAAGTGAGAGAGGAAGGGGAAGATCACGGCTCCGGCAGCGACCGCTTTGGTGAGAATGTAACCCGCGACCTCCCAGCCCCACAGCACTCCTTTCGAGGGAGCGTCATACACCCGTCGTGCTTTGGGGGCGCGAACGGTTGTCGCTGAGGTGTCTTCCTTGAGCCGTTCCTTGATTGAATCCAGGGCCGCCGAGGCCTCTCCCAGAATATCGGCAAAGGGATTCGTTCTCAAATCACTGCGAGAAGCATGGTGCCCCACCCCACGGGTTTGGGTGCTCCAGTGATAAGCGTTTTCCTGTCCGGCTTCTCCCGGAGTTAGCGAGGCTTCATCGCCTTCGATATAGAACAGATTCGGGCGGGTGCCCTTCTCCGGCTTCCGGACGGTCACCGGCTGCTGCGCCACCAAGTTTGCAATCTTGGACTGCGGGTCGTCAAGGTCTCCGGAAATGATTGCCTGTGTGGGACAGACATTGACGCACGCCGGTTCTAGTCCGATTTCCACGCGATGTGCGCAGTAGTTGCACTTGGCAGCGGTGTGGGTTTCCGGATCGATGTAGAGCGCATCGTAAGGACATGCCTGCATGCACGACTTGCAGGCGATGCAGCGGCGGTTGTCGAAATCGACGATGCCGTCCGGACGGGTGAACAGGGCTTGCGTCGGGCAAATCTCCACACACGGCGCATTCTCACAGTGATTGCAGCGCATCACCGAGAAAATCCTGCGGGTGTTTGGAAAAGTCCCTTTCTCGATGTACTTCACCCAAGTCCGGTTCACTCCGACCGGAACGTCATGTTCGGATTTGCAGGCGACGGTGCAGGCGTGGCAACCGATGCAACGACGGTTGTCAATGACGAAGCCAAAATTCATGGGCAGATTCAATTCGAAAGTGCAACAGGTTGATTGATGCTGGAGTATAGCCGATTTGGAGTCTTGAAGCCAAGACATTTCTAGGGTTGGTTATTGATGTCCATCAGGCTGCGAACGGTCGCGATCACGCAGCACTCGGCGCAGCACTTTGCCGGTTGTAGTCAAGGGGAACTCATCCAGAAATTCAACGAGCCGGGGGTATTCGTGTGCGGAAAGTCGGGTGCGCACCAAGTCTTGCAGCTCGTGCTTGAGCGTGTCGGTGCCTTCGTGTCCGGGATTGAGTTTGATGAAGGCTTTGACGATTTCACCACGCTGTTTGTCTGGATGCCCAACCGTCGCTGCGAGCGCAACCGCCGGGTGCTTGAGCAACTGGTCCTCGATTTCCGCTGGGCCGATGCGGTAGCCCGAACTGGTGATGACATCATCGGCGCGTCCGGAGAACCAGAGGAAGCCCTCCTCGTCCATCACGCCCTCGTCACCACTCCGTGCCCATTCGCCGATAAACTTGTTGCGGGTGCCTTGCTCGTTGTTCCAGTATTTCAGAAAAAACACCGGATCGCCGCCCTGCTTGAAAGCAATTTCGCCCATCGTTCCCGACGGCAGAGGTTGCCCCTCAGAATTAATGACCGCCACCTCGTGTCCGGGATAGGCTCGCCCCATGCTACCGGGCTTGGCGGGGGTGAGCGTCTGACAGTTGCCGATGATGTAGTTCACCTCGGTCTGCCCGAACATCTCGTTGATCTTCACGCCCAGTGCCGCCTCTCCCCAGTGTAGCATCTCTGCGCCAAGGGGCTCCCCAGCGCACATGATGCTTCGTAGCGCCAGTTTGGAGGAGTCGATGCTGGACACCTGCCGAAGGAACTTGAGCGCAGTGGGCGGCATGAAGGTGTTGCGGACTTGGTGCTTCGCCAGCAAGTCGAGGGCGCGTTCGGGATCAAAGCGTCGGAAGCGGTGTGAGAGGACCGGAACCCCGTGGAACCACGCGCAAAACACGATGTTGGCCAATCCGCCGATCCACGCCCAATCCGCCGGGGTCCACGCCAAGTCTCCCGGTTTGGGGCCGAGGTCGTGGGAGAGTTCCCAGCCTGGCATGTGCCCGATCAGCGCCCGGTGCGCGTGCAGTGCCCCCTTGGGGTTTCCGGTGGTGCCGGAGGTGTAGATGATCCAGCATGGGTCTTCGGCGAGCGTCTTGCGCGTTTCAAACGCATCACTGCCCTTGGCAAGCAAGTCCGCCCAGCCCAATTCAGCTCCAGAGACATCGTTGTCCACTTGGATGCGAAACTCCAAATCCGGAAGTTCCGGGGCGATCTCGTCCAGCTTTTCGCGGTTCTCAACATCGTAAACTACGGCTCGCGCCCCGGAATCGGAAAGTCGGTACTTGAGGGCTTCCGGGCCAAAAAGATTGGCGAGTGGCAAGGCGACCGCTCCGATTTTGTAGAGCCCCATGTGGGCGATGCCGGTTTCCGGACGCTGCGGCAGCACCAATCCCACCCGATCCCCCGGCTGGATGCCCAAGGCCACCAGCGCGTTGGCCAGACGGTTCGCCTGCCGCTGGATTTCCCGGAAGGCCCAGCGTTCGACCGAACCGTCGTCCGCGACATGGATAAGCGCGAGGGCGTTTGGATTCTCGGCGTGGCGGTCGCAGCAGGCCCATGCGAGGTTGAAGTGTTCCGGAACCTGCCAGCGGAAGGCGGCGCGGATGGCTTCCCAGGAATCGAGGCGCGGGGCGACGGTGGGGATCATGTTCGGCTCAAGCGGCTTGGGTGGCGACTTCCGGAAAAAGGCCTGCCTTCATCACTTGTCCGGGCAGGGTGGCCTCGAAGAAATCCTGTATCCAGTTGGCGGTTTCCAGCAGGCGGGGCAGGTCGATTCCGGTCTTGCAGCCCATGTTGCGCAGCATGTAGGCGAGGTCTTCGGTGCAGATGTTCCCGGTCGCTCGTGGGGCAAACGGACAACCGCCCAGACCGCCCAGCGAGGCATCGAAACTGCGCACCCCGCCTGTGAGCGCGGCATAGACGTTGGCGAGTCCGGTGTTGCGCGTGTTGTGAAAGTGCATCCCAATCCGCACCGATTCCGGGATCACCGCCCGAATTTCCGTCAGCAGGTGGCTCACCTGCGTGGGCACGGCACAGCCGATGGTGTCGCCCAGAATCACCTCATCGGCCCCCACCTCCACGAGTTGCCGCACCACCTCCACGACGCGCTGCGGGGCGATTTCGCCCTCAAACGGACAGCCGAACACCGTACTCAGAATCGGGACGTAGGGGATGCCGCGCTCGCGCACCCGAGGCAGTGTGTTGGCGAACATTGCAAAACTCTCAGCGCCCGTTTTCCCCTGATTGCGCTGGTTGAAGGTTTCGCTGACCCCGAAGGAGTAGCGGATTTCACCAACCCGCGTTTCCAGAGCGCGATCCACGCCGCGTTCGTTGAGCGCCAAACCCGCGATCACGGTGGACTCCGGCACATCCAGCGCATCCAGCACGGCTTCCGGCTCTGCCATCTGCGGAACGCGCTTGGGGTTGACGAAGCTCACCGCCTCCACCTTGGGCATTCCAGTGCGGGCGAGTCGCCCGACCAGCTCGGCCCGTTCCTGCACCGAAAACATGCGCTGCTCGCTCTGCAAGCCGTCTCGCGGCCCGACATCGCACAGCACCACCGCTTGACCATCCATCTTCATTTCCGTCTCTGTGTTCCAATCATTAGACCTGCCCAGTAATATGGCGAACTTTGAGGCCGTGTCCCCCCTTTTGGAAAGGGGGAAGTTTGTTCAGTCGCTATTTCTGGGCAAGTCGACGGCCCAAGTGACGCATTGGCTGGAGCGGTGACTTCTACTAAAATGGCAGATCGTCCGCACCTTCCGGGGGGCGCGAATCGTCACCGGGAGGTGGTGGGCCTTCTGCACCCAAAGCTTTGAGCTGCCACGCTTGCAGCGAGGTGAAGTAGCGGGTTTTGCCCTCGCGGTCGGTCCAGCGCCGCCCCTTGAGGTCAAACTCCACTGTCACGCGCTGTCCGGTGCGGAACTCGTCCAGCACCCCGCAGCGATCTTGGATCAGCTCGAACTTGATGAACTGCGGGTAGTCCGGATTGGTGGCGTATTCAACCACAAATTCGCGTTTGCGAAAACGGTCAGACACCTGCTCGGTATCGAAAATCTCGATCAGTTCTCCTTCGATTTGCATCAATGACTCCTTAGATGCTTGGTGTTGAAAACCCTGCTAGCGTGACTGAAGTTATGGGTAATTGCAATCCTGATTGCAAAGTTTTTGGCTTCATACCCAACAGTATGCTGCGTCAAGAAACGCGAGGAGTGTTACTCTGAATCGAGAAGGATTCAGGAGTCAGTATTCAGGAGTCAGGAACCTCAATTCTGTCTTCTAGTGCCTGACTTCTGGATGCTTTTCCTTGTCCTTGCGTTGAACCCTGCCTCTGTGCCGTGTATAGTTCCCTACACTCGGTTGATCGAACCCCACGCCCATGCAAGTGATCGGATACGGAATATCCCCGGATGATTGGACGGGGTTGATGCAAAGCCTGCGTACCGCCCTGCCCGCCCTCAAGATGCAGGGGCGCTGTTTGGAGCAAGGCCCCCAGACCCCGGATGCGGTGCGGGAGGCTGGAGTGCTGCTGATGCAGGAGGCACCGACTTTGCTGGCGTTCCGCATTTCGGCGTTTCCAACGGCGGATGAGGCGATTTTCTTTGTCCGACAGATGCAGTTCCGTGCGGGTAGCGCCCTCACCACCCTGCTGTTTGTCGCTCCGGAAACCAATGAAGTCGCGGATCTACTGAAACTTGCTCCGGAGGTGCAACTTTCCAACGGCCTCTGCTGCACCCTGACGGACCCCTCGCTGCTGCTCTCCCATCACATCCGCCGCTTCCCCCGCGTTCGTGTGGACGGGGAGGTGCGCAGGCTTGTGCTGCGCAGAACAGGCGTAATTTCCGGAACCCTGACGCTGGAGGAACTGCCCCTCAACCAGCCGCTCCCGCTGACGGCAGTGGAGTCGGTGGAAACCGCATCCGGAACCACTGCTACCGAACTCTGGCTCAAGCAGTTTCTTGACCAGCAGTCCCATCCCATCCGTCCTGCCCAAATCCGGGGCCTCCTCCGCGAAGAGCAGGGCTGCTTCCTGTTTCCCGGCGTCCCCCTCAACGCCGTGACCACCCTCAGCGTGGACGACGTGACCATTGGTCATCTTTTGCGACGTGACGGCTTTCAGCCCAGCGCCTACCCCTTTCAGCGTCTGGTGGCCACCTTGCAGGAGGCCGTAGACTCACAGAAAACGGAACCGATACTGACGCCCCCGAATTTTGAGGACTCGGTGCGCTGCCTTAGCACTCTGCCGATTCTCAACGAGTTGACAGAGTCGGTGCTGCTGCGCCACGGCTACCGGGATGTGGCCTCGCTGGCCGAACTGCCCAGCGGACGACACGAGCTGGAATCCGGGCTGCTCTGGATTCAACTCACCCCCTTTCCCAACGCGGTGGTGCGCGGTGTGACGCTGGACTGGACGGAGGATTTGCAGGAAGTCGTGGGACTGCTGGACCGACACGCAGAAATCCTGAAACAACACGCTCCCAGACTCACTGGAGGCCCGCCGCTGTCTCGGATTGAACTTGACCAGCAACTCGCTACACTGGAGACTAAGGAAAAGCAACTACGGCGTGACCACCAACTTTCCCGGAACCGCGAGCTGATTTACACGCAGGAAGCGCAGGTTCTCCAGAAAGCCCTCCGCCAGTCGCGAAAACTGGAAACGCTGCTTGAGCATGTCCTCGACTGGAATCAAGTGTCGGAGAACCCGGAAGTCTTCCGGAGTCCCCAAGCCCTGCTGCTCTGCGAGGACGAGGACGAAGCCTCGGAGATGATGCGACGGCTGATTCAGGTGGACCGCAAGCGCTGGCTCAACCCGGAGGATTTCCCCGATCCCGAATCCTTGGCTCAGCTAAGCGAGGTGGGCTTGCCTGCTCTGGAATCTGAGTGTCAGGTTTTCGCGACTCCAGAGGCTCGCACTCATTGGGAAATCCTGCTGCGGGCCACAACACACGCAGCGGAATACGCGCAGGCGTTTCACCGCGAGCAGTCCAAAACACAGGAGCGGCTCAAACTGGAACTGGAGGGGCTGGCGATTCAACGCTGTAAACTCGTAGTCCAGTGGCTCCACGGGGTGCTGCTCCGCCTGCTCAAGCGCGACCAAACCCGCTTGCGAACCTGACTTTTTGGTTTTCGGTGGTCGGTTTTCAGTTTTGTTCAGCCTTTTACCTTCTGCCTTATCCTCAGATGATGACCAACTCCCTGCAACACCTCATTCTCACGCTGCACCATTTTTGGACCGAGCAGGGCTGCCTGATCGCCAACCCCTACGATGTCGAAACCGGCGCGGGCACCATGAATCCCATGACCACCCTGCGGACGCTGGGCCCGGAGGAGTGGAAGGTCGCTTATGTGGAACCCTCACGGAGACCCGTGGATGGACGTTACGGCGAGAACCCCAACCGCTTGTACCAACATCATCAATATCAGGTGATCCTCAAGCCGTCTCCAGATGACGTTCAGGAGCTTTACCTCAACTCCCTGCGGACGCTGGGCATCAACCCGCTCGATCACGACATCCGCTTTGTGGAGGACAATTGGGAAGCTCCGACGATCGGGGCGTGGGGCTTGGGCTGGGAGGTCTGGCTGGACGGCATGGAGGTGACGCAGTTCACCTACTTCCAGCAGGTCGGCGGCATCGAGTGCCACCCCGTTTCAGCCGAACTCACCTACGGGCTGGAGCGGCTGGCGATGTACCTGCAAGGTGTCGAAAACGTGTTCGATCTCGAATTCGCCCCCGGCGTCAGCTATGGCGCAGTTTTCCAGCAACCGGAGTTTGAACACTCCAAGTACACCTTTGAGGTCGCCGACACCGATCAACTTGTGCGCTGGTTCAACGACTATGAAACCGAAGCCGGACGTGCCCTCGATGCCGAACTGGTCTTTCCCGCCTACGATTACATTCTCAAATGTTCGCACACCTTCAACCAACTGGACGCTTCCGGGGTGATCAGCGTTTCTGCACGAGCGTCCTACATTGGTCGGGTCCGGACCCTTGCCCTGCAAGCCGCCAAACTCTTTCTCGAAAGCCGCCGCCTCCTCGGATTCCCCCTCATGCAAGACCGCGACGCTGCCGCCCGCTGGGCGGAATCGCTAGTGCCCAAGGCGAAGGCGGCTTGAATCAAATGATGAGATCTTCTTGAAGACGGCTTTTCCAAGCCGGAAACACTCGAAGCGTTACGGACTGAAAGGAGCATGATGCAAAGATTCGAGAAAACGGCCTTTGTGCCTTTGGACGAGGAAGAACGGGAACTGATGGAATCCATTGAGCGCGACGAATGGGTTCCGGTCAAGGATTTCAAGACCGAGCAGCAGAAGGCGGTGCAGGCAGCACGAAACACCCTCAAAAAAGACAAACGCATCAACCTCCGGCTTCTCGCAAAGGGACTACCATCAAATCCAGATCAAGGCCATTGAGGAAGGCATGCCCTACCAAACCCTGATTGCCAGCATCGTCCACAAGTACCTCAACCGCTCTTTGGCCCCACACATTCAGCAAGCAAAGTACGGCTGAGAAAGGTACTTTCCCCAGTCACACTTTGGGTAGCGCGGGAGTGAGGGGCATGTCCACGAACGTACCCGTGTCCGCCAGACGTGGTCACGGGTGCGCCGCTCTCGCCTTTGCTGAGGCAGGGTTTTTCCTAGCGCCCAAGGCGCAACGCCATACCAGTATGGGGCAACGCCCCATGACCGGATGAGCCACGCAGCAAAGGGCGAAAGCCCGTCCCATCAGGGTTCATGCAAACTGGTCCGGGCCTTCAACTCTCTCCGGCGGCGAGCCCTCGTTTCATGGGGCGTTGCCCCATGCTGGTATGGCAACGCGCCGTTGGCGCTCTCAAATGGGACGCTAAACCCATGCTGGAAGGAGCCGCACTCTCCCGGCAAACGACTCGCGGCTCAGTCACACTGTCAGGCACCCGTGAGCAAGTCGGTGTTGAACGAGACGGTATAGCCCCTGTTGTGGGGCCGAATCGTTTTTCTCGTGGTTTCATCAATCCCGTTGAACTCCAAATCCCTAATAGCGAACAAGAAAAAGGGAAACGTTCCAGAAGACGATATTTCTCTGTAGGAACAGCCAAGAGGATTGGAGTATGTGACGGCTCTTTGCTCAAGGCGCGGATTCAACTTGAAGTGCAACTCACCGCCTGGTGAAGGGAAAAATGCGGTGGACGCACGTCACCCCCCCAACCGCACGGCTTCCTTATCGGCAGTTTGACGGGAAAGTTTAGGGCGAGGGGAGCTTCGTGCCGACTTGTGTTGGCAAGGCAAGGTGCGCTAGAGTGGTCATCATGTCTGGCACCCCTTGTTGATTTCGGATTTCTGACTTTGACCTGATTCATGAACACCTGTCTGCTTGAGATGGGGCTGGAGGAAATGCCGGCCCAGATGATCCAACCCGCCGCCGAGCAACTGCGCCAAGGTGCTCTGCGGTTTTGTGAGGACCACGCGCTGGGCAAGGTGGAAGTCCGGAGCTTTTCCACCCCCCGGCGGCTGGCCCTCTTGCTGGAAAACCTTCCGGACCAGCAACCTGATCGCAGGGAAGACCTCAAAGGACCACCCTTGACGATTGCGCAAAGCCCGGAGGGAGGATGGACCAAGGCTGCGGAAGGCTTCGCTCGCAAAAACGACATTGACCTCAGCACGGCGGAAATCCGTGAAATCGGCGGCAAGGCGTACCTGTTTGTGTCACGCAAGATGCCGGGAAAACTCACGGAAGCCTTGCTCCAGGACGTCGCCGCCAACTGGCTTCAGCAACTCAGTTTCCCGAAAAACATGCGCTGGGGCAGTTACCGAACTCGCCTCATCCGTCCGTTGCGCTGGCTGGTTTTTTTGTGGAACGAAACCGTGTTGCCGCTTTCCGTTGAGAATGTGAATTCAGACAGAGAAACACGGGGGCACCGCTTCCTCTGCGAAACTCCAGTGACCCTCAATCACGCCAAGGAGTACGAAGCTGCACTGGAGCAAGCGCAGGTGGTCGCGGATCCGGAGAAGCGCAAGCAGCGCATCCTTGACCAAATCCGGGGATTGGAAGGCGTACAAGGCTTCCGCGTGGAAACCGAGGAGGACCTGCTGAACGAGGTCACGAATCTGGTCGAGTGGCCCACCGCGCTCGTTGGCGAGTTTGACGAACGCTTCCTTGAACTGCCTCCGGAAGCCTTGGTCACGTCAATGGCCGTGCATCAACGCTATTTTCCGGTTTATGACACAAACCAGCAAGCACGACTCCTGAACCGTTTTGTCACGGTGCGCAACGGCGACGAGCGTTCACTGGCAACCGTGCAGCAGGGCAACGAGCGCGTGTTGCGGGCGCGTTTGGGCGATGCGCAATTTTTCTTCAACGAGGACCGTAAACACACTCCGGAGCATTTTTTGGCGAAAGGCGGACAGGCCGTTTTTTTCCAAGGACGGGGATCGCAGCAGGATCGCGGGGTTCGCATCCAACAACTCGCGGAACGGATTGCCGAGCAACTGAATTTTTCTCCAGCACAACGCCAGCACACCTCGCGCATCGCAGAACTCTGCAAGTTCGACCTGCAAACCCAGCTAGTCTATGAATTTCCGGAATTGCAGGGCGTGATGGGCGGGCATTACGCTCGTTTGCTGGAGGAACCGGAGGTGGTCTGTCGGGGCATCCAGGAGCATTACCTGCCGGGTTACGCCGGGGACGCGCTTCCCAAAAATCCGGAAACCGCACCAGTCGCGCTGGCGGACCGTCTCGATCAGCTTGTGGTTGCTTTCTCGCTCGGCATGATCCCTTCCGGGTCCGCCGATCCGTTCGCGCTGCGGCGGGCCGCACAGGGGGTGATGCAGCTGCTGCTCGGACTCCAGCTTGAACTTTGTTCGCAGGATTTGGCCACCGCTGCCGTGGAGGTGCTGACCGAACAGCAGACGCTCGATCTCGACACTGCCAAGCTGCACCAGCAACTTGCGGAGTTTTTACGGCAACGAGAACGCTGGCAACTGCGGGAACAAGGCTTGGCGCACGATGTGGTGGAGGCCGTGCTGAAAGGAGAGCAAACGCAACCGCTGGGGCATTTGCGGATGGCGCAGCATTTGGAGTCCGTGCAGGGTCAGCCGTCGTTCAAATTGCAGGTGGAGGCGGTGCTGCGGGCCGTGAATTTATCCCAGAAAAACCCGCTGCCTCCGGAGTTTGCAGTCAACCCTGCACGGTTCACGGGCGCAGCCGAACACGCCCTGCACACAGTGGTCGCTGCACTTCCGGATCACGTCACCACGCCAGAAAGTTTCACGGCAACGCTCGCGCAGCTTGCTGCGCCGATCACTCGTTTTTTCACAGAGATTCTGGTGATGGACGAGCATCCGGAAATCCGGCAGAACCGACTGGGGTTGTGCCAGTCGCTTGCAGCGTGGTCCCGGCGACACCTCGATTTGCGGGAACTGGTGTTTCCCGGCGAGTGACGACTAACGCTGATTTTTGACGTGTCCTTCCTTGGAGGGTTGGAGACGATAGATGTTGGGTTTTTGGATGAAGCGTAGAGTGTTGAATCCATCATCCTCCGGGAGTTCCAGCACATCGGCTTCCGCAGGACTCGTCTCCACATGCTCGATGGTCTCGCGCCATTGCAGCGCGGCCTCGTCAAACTGCTTGGAACGCACCCAGCGTTCGATTTCCTCCGGCTCGCCCTCCACATACAATTCCTTCTTGAGGAGGACGACCTGCTTCATTTCAACGAGACAGATTTTACGGCGCATTGTTTCCTTCAGCTTGGGTTAGCAACTTGGTTCTAGCAGGGATTCCCCACGACTGCAAGCCCGGATTTTTCACCCGCCTCACGAAGGGGTAAGAGAAGCATTCTCGACCTCTCGACCCCTTCCGCATTTACAGGCTTGTGCTTCCAAGAGCGGCATGGGAGAGTTTGTGTGTGTGTTTTACTACCCTAACTTTTGGAGGATCCAATGGACTCAGGTCTCAGTTCACGCGAACGCGAACGCCAGTACTACCTCAATCCCTTCACCAACCTGCCCCAACGCGAAGCCAATCCCTCGCTCGTCATCAAGCGTGGCAAAGGCGTCTATGTCTATGACGAGGACGGACGCGAGTACCTGGAAGGGTTGTCTGGACTTTGGTGCTGCTCCCTTGGTTTCAGCGAGGAACGTTTGGCGAAGGTCGCGTACCAGCAGATGCAGGATCTGCCCTACTACCACAGCTTCACGGGCAAGATTCCGGCGGTCACGGTAGAACTGGCAGAACGACTCGTCAAACTGGCCCCGTCACCCCTGAGCCGGGTCATTTTTGCGAACTCCGGTTCGGAATCGAACGACACTGCGGTCAAGATCGTCTGGTACTACAACAATACACTGGGGCGTCCGGAGAAGAAGAAGATCATCGCCCGCCAACGCGGCTACCACGGCGTGACGGTGGTTGCAGGATCGCTGACCGGACTCAGCTACGCGCAGGACGGCTTTGACTTGCCTGTGGACCGCTTCCGGCACACGGACTGCCCCCACCACTACCGCTACGCAAATCCGGGTGAGAGCGAGGAGGACTTTGCCACACGGATGGCGGACAATCTCGACCAACTCATCATCGCAGAAGGCCCGGAAACCGTCGCCGCCTTCATCGCCGAACCCATTCAGGGGGCCGGGGGCGTGATCGTACCGCCCGCAACCTACTTCGAGAAAATCCAGTCTGTCCTCAAGAAGCACGACGTGTTGTTCATCGCGGACGAGGTGATCTGCGGTTTTGGCCGCACGGGCAACATGTTCGGCTCGCAGACCTACAATATCACTCCGGACATGATGACCGTCGCTAAACAGCTTTCAGCCGCGTATCTGCCGATTTCCGGGTTGATGGTGTCCGAACAGGTGTTTGACGCGCTCAGTGAGCAGAGTGGCAAACTGGGACTGTTTGGGCACGGGTACACCTATTCCGGACACCCCGTTCCTGCGGCGGTTGCTTTGGAGACGCTGAAGATTTATGAGGAACGGGACATCGTCGCACGAGTCCGAGAACTCCATCCGAAGTTGAAGGCAGGCTTGTCGGAATTGGGCAATCATCCGCTGGTGGGGCACCACCGTTGCGTGGGGCTGATTGGCGGCTTGGAAATTGTTGAGGACAAAGCCTCCAAGCAATCCTTTGAAGCGTCCAAGAAAGTCGCGGCCTTTGTCGCCAAACGTGCACAGGAACACGGCCTCATCGTGCGGCCCCTGCCCGGCGACATTGTGGGCTGCTGCCCGCCACTCATCATCAGCGAGGCTGAGATTGATCAGTTCATGGACCGCCTTGGCAAGGCGCTCGACGATGCGGCCCAGCATTTTGGCGTGAACTGACCTCGTTCAGAGATCGTTGGGAGAAACGCGGGGACGGATCTGATCGGCGAGGAAGGCTTGGGCGCGGTGCAGGTTGCGATAGACCACGCTCATTTGGGAGTGGACGCCTTCGGAGTGCAGCACCAGTGTGACCGTCCCCTCGCCGTAGATGCGGTAGAGTTCCCGTCCGGCATAGCGTTCCAAGTGGTCCACCTCCTCGCGGCCAAACCCCGCCGTGAACCCGTACTTGCCGGAAAGTGTGTCGTCGATGCTCTGGAAGAAATCCGGGCTGAAGCTGCCCATGCGCACCGCCACCGCCGCAAGTCCTGCGGTGTCCTCATCCAAATGCAGCAGCAGGCTGCGCTTGATACCGGCGATGCGGTAGCAGCCATCGGCGACAATCACCTCCGTTTCTGCAAGATAGGTGTCGCAGATGCGGTTCAACACTGGCTCCAGTTGCGGACGCTGCATGCCCCAGAGCAAATCCCGATAGCCCTGAAACTTGCTGGTGTTCAGACGCGGCTCGGACACCTCCGTGATGTTTGCGGGTAAAACGGGGCGCGTCCGCAGGTGCCGATGCAGGACGCTGGCAATCTCTCCCTCCAACTCAAGCGTGTAAGTGTTGGTGTACTGGAAGTAGGAGAAGTACAACTGTAGCCGGACCTTGCGCCAAGGACTCCCCAGTTCTGGCTCCACCCGCACGCCGCCCACGAGGAAAAGGTGCCGGGAAAGCATGCCCTCGCGGTGCGTGAAATCCCCACGGTCGTACACCAAGGGGATGTCCTTGCCCGGAGGCGTGCAGTGTTGAATACGGCGGTTGGGGTTGTCAATCTGGAGCCGCATGAAGATCGCTCCGCGCCGTGAGACAAACTCGACGGTTTTGAGCCGACAGGTGAAATGCTCGCGCTGCTGGAGGATGCGGTAGCGGCTGCCCATGTCCGGATTCACCGCCGCGTCGTCGCTCCGTGCTGGTTCTGCGGACACCGGCGCGATTCCCAGCAGTCCGGCAACCATTGCGGACACCCCCCAGAGTTGCCAACGGGAAAGCACACACCAGACGTGGGATCGGTGGTGATTTTTTTGGAAAAACTTCAGTAGGTGTGGGCAGGGCATGGTGTCCGTTCCAGTGCGGTACACGGCGTATCCTGTTCACTGATGCAATTGTGATTCCCTGCCTCACATTCTCAATCCCCGGAACCTTCCGGGAACAGATCTTGGCTGAGCAGGGCGTGGCGCGGGACAAACTGCCAGATGCCAACCGCTCCCAGCACAAGCAGGCCCGCCATCGTCCAGAGCATCCACGAGAAATCTTGCCAGTGGACCAGCAGTCCACCCAACACAGGGCCGATGACCTTGCCTGTGTTTTTCATCGTCCCAATCAGACCCATGCCCGCACCGAGGTGCTGAGGGGGGATGCGCGAACCGAATAGTGCCAGCGTTGTGGGGAAGATCAGGGCTTGGGCGAGGCCGATGAGAACGGCCAAGGCAAGTAAACCCACTGCGCCTTCGCTACCGGGCAGCAGGGCCAGAGCGAGTGCCCCCAGCAGCATCCCGCAGGCGATGACAGGGAGGTAGCCCCAACGGTCGCCCAAACGCCCTCCGAGTGGACGGCAGAGCAGATGGGTCAGTTCCTGAAGCGAGAAGAACGCCCCAACCGTCACAATATCAACACCCTTCGCAAGCGCGTAAAGCGGCAGGAATGCCTTGAGTGCGTAGAGTGCGAGGTACACCACCGTTTCCAAGCCCCCCGCCACCCAGAGTTCAGGACAGCGCATTCCGGCCTGAAGCGCCTGCACGATTTGCGTATGAATCGGCGGGCGTTTGCTGGGTTG
This sequence comes from uncultured Pseudomonadota bacterium, assembly GCA_913020725.1. Taxonomy (GTDB): domain Bacteria; phylum SAR324; class SAR324; order SAR324; family NAC60-12; genus UBA8110. The sequence continues at coordinate 12,032 of CAJWCD010000006.1, read as the reverse complement.
CGTTTTTTGGAAATTAAGCAGCAACAGAGGGGCAAAGGCGAGGCAACTCAGTGCGCCGATCAGGGTGAAAACCTCCACGGGTGGCATGAGTGTGAGCAAGCCTGCTGCGAGCAAAGGGCCAAGCAAGTAACCGCCGATGCGGGCCATGCCAAACCAGCCGAGCTTTTCGGCGGATCCTTGTGTGGCTTGTTCTGCAACAAGTGCCAGCGTGACAGGACCGAAGATCGCCGTCGCGAGCCCATGCACCAACCGCAGAGCAAGCAGAGATTCCGGAGACTGGATGAATTGATAAAGAAACGGGATTCCTGCGAAAAGCCCCGCACCTCCCAGCAGCCAAACCCGGCGTCCCCAGCGATCAGAAAGCACCCCGACCAGCGGTTTGAGGAGCATCCCGGTCAGGGTGGACACCGAAACAATCACGCCAAGCAAGGCATCTCCCGCCCCCAAGCTTGCGGCAAAGAGTGGCAGCAGCGGCGTTTTGCCCATCTGATACCCGGTGCGGACAATGAAATCTGCGACCGTGATTTTGAGCAGATTCACGGCGTGACGGCCTTCCACCTGCAATAAGCTAAAGCTTGAAGGCGCGGGTGAAGGCGCGGCGCAGGTAGTCTGGCTCCTGAAGTCCGGTGAGGGTGGCGAGGCGAGTGCCATCCGGACTGAAGAAGATCAGGGTGACGTTACTCACGTTGTGAACTTGGGTGAAAGCTCGGCCTTCCCGAGAGGTGATGTCGGCGATCAGAAACCGAATCTTGCCCGTGAATTCGGGCTGGAGCGAGTGGACCACTCGCTTGAGTGTGCGGCAGGTCGCTCAGCCGGGGTCGTGAACCTGTACGATGACGTTTTCACCCTGACCGATGGCGGCAAGATTGGTGTCTTCGACTTCCGTGTCCCACCACAGCCAACCGGCGACCAGCAGGATGAGGACGCTGGTGATGGAAATCAACCAACGGGTTTGTTGCCGACGCTGGGCGGCCTTCACGGCATCACGGGACGGTCTGTGCTTGGACATGGGAATGTTTCGCTAGCGAATCCAGTTGATCATCTGCACACTCTTGCTGGTCTGACGGGAATGTGCCAGCAAAAAAACTGGCGAGTAGTGGCTCCCGGATTGAAGATTGCCCCAGATCTGCTAAGCTATTTGCATGATGGATTCAAAGCAGTGGCTAAGTTGGGACGACATTCGGAATGCGGCAGTCGCGTTGTTTCTGGTGATCCTGCCCACGATTCTGCTCAATGAGAGCATGGGCACACTGTTTGGGCGTTACGAACTCACGGGACCCGGACTCTGGAACCTGCACAGACAGGAGCTTCCTGAGACGGTGATCGGCCCCTTGCACGAGTTGCGCAAGCAACCGTTCTACCTCCGCAGCAGCCTCATTGACGCGATCAGGAAACGAATTCCGGAAGCGGAGTACGCCCAACACCAGCACCGCCTCCACCAGCAAATCGCGGGCGTTGCCATTCCATACGACACCTACGTTTACCTCGCCCTGCTTTGCGCGTATTACGTCGCTTTGGCGTGGGTGGCAAACTGGTGGAACCAGATTCAATCCGGAGCGGACGAGGCCTCGGCAGAGGAGTCCGAGTCCAGTGGTAATTCGAGTTGATTGCCGTCCTCGTCCTTGTCAAGGTCGAGTTCTGCGAGCAGAGGCAGGTTCTTGAGGTGGGTGAGCCCAAAGACTTCGAGGAAGGTCTTGCTCGTCCCGTAAAGACTGGGGCGTCCGGGCAGCAGCTCACGCCCAATCACACGGACGAGCTTACGTTGCAGCAGGGTGCGCAAGATGTGTGAGCAATCCACTCCCCGAATGAACTCAACGCTTGCACGGGTGACTGGTTGCTTGTAGGCTACGATCGCCAGCGTTTCCATCATCGGCATCGAGAGCCGGATGGTTTTCACCGTCTCCAGCTTCTGCACCCACGGGCGCAGTTCCGGAAGCGTGCGGAGTTGCAGACCGTCCGCGACTTGCTCAAGGCGGAAGGCTCGCGAGGATTCCTCATAAAAGCGATTGAGCCGCACTGCGGCATCCCGCACTCGGGCCGGAGTTGTTTCCGGAAGCCACTCGCTGAGCAGCTTGGGCGAGAGCGGCTTGGAGGAGGAAAACAGCAGGGCTTCGAGCGCCTGTTCGAGTTCTTGGTCAGTCATTGTGTCTCTGCCCCGGAAGGGCGGTTCCCTACTCCATTCGTCCTGAGCTTGTCGAAGGATAGACGAAGACAAGCAGTGCATTTTGCATCGCCACCATCATCATACAGTTATTTTCGACAATCACGACTCATGCCTGCTGACGTTTCCAGCACCGAATATGCCGAAGGGCGCGTTTTTCCGATGGAGGACGAGTCCTCGATCCGCGCCGATTTCCTTGAATCCTTTGCTTACGAAGGTCCGCGCCAACGGATCAAATACCGCACTGACGAGTTTGCCGCACTCTGTCCGTTTTCCGGACTTCCGGACACCGGAACGGTTTGGGTCAAGTACACCCCCAAGGCCAAGCTCGTGGAACTCAAGGCGCTCAAGTACTACCTGATGTCCTTCCGCAACGTCGGTATCTTCCAAGAAGCCGTAACCGCCCGGATGTACCAAGATCTGTACGCTCTGCTCGATCCGGAATCGCTCATCGTGCGCACCCGCTACGCCACCCGTGGCGGCATTGACACCACTTGCACCATCACCTCGGATGACCAATCCTGAAAAACCCTTTGGTGAAGAAACCCGCGTCGTCACCGCCGGACGCGACCTCAAGAACTATGCCGGGGCCGTCAACCCTCCAGTCTACCATGTTTCCACCATCATCTCGAAATCGGTTGCAGAACTGAAAGCCCGCTCGAATCGCGAGGACGATGGAGACCAGATCATGGCCTACGGACGCCGGGGCACCCCGACCTCGTGGGCATTGGAAAACGCAGTCGCCGAACTCGAAGGCGGCTACCGGACCCTCGCCTACCCCTCTGGACTCGCGGCCATCGCAGGCACGTTGTTCGCCTTTCTCAAGTCCGGGGACCACCTGCTCATGACGGACAGCGTGTACGCCCCCACCCGTCGTTTCTGCAATCAAACCCTCAAGCGCTTCGGCGTGGAAACGAACTACTACGATCCGCAAATTGGTTCTGGAATCCAGGAACTACTACGACCCAACACCGCAGTGGTTTTCACCGAAGCCCCCGGTTCGCACACCTTTGAGGTGCAGGACATTCCTGCCATTGCCGAGGTCTCCCACACGCACGGTGCAAAGGTGCTGATGGACAACACCTGGGCCTCCCCGCTCTTCTTCAAACCCTTTGCACATGGGGTGGACGTTTCCATTCAGGCGGGCACGAAATACATTGTCGGGCATTCGGATGCAATGCTCGGCACGGCCACGGCCACTCGCGAATGCTGGCCCGCCCTGAGCGAGGCCACTTGGGACATGGGGCAGTGCGCGGGTCCGGACGACCTCTACCTTGCACAACGCGGATTCCGCACACTCTCGGTGCGCTTGCAGCAGCACTACCGCAACGGGTTGGAGATCGGTGAATGGCTGCGTTCACGTCCCGAAGTGCGGCAGGTGCTGCACCCGGCACTTCCGGACACCCCCGGCTACGCGCTCTGGAAGCGCGACTTCCTTGGGGCCTCCGGATTGTTCGGCATCGAACTGGAGCCTTGCTCGGAAAACGCCATCGCGGCCATGCTGGACGGTATGCAGATTTTCCACATGGGTTATTCGTGGGGCGGCTACGAAAGCCTCATCGTGCCCACTAACGTCCGCAGCATCCGCACCGCCTCCCCATGGAATTTCGAGGGGCCGCTGGTGCGCTTGCACGTTGGGCTGGAATCGGTCTCAGATCTCAAGGACGACCTTGCCGAGGGCTTCCAGCGTTTGCGCGGTGCTGGTTGAGCATTTGTGTTGCTCACCGCGTTTTGGTAACATGATCTTCGCACACCTAGCGGGCGGGTGAGCAAACACGCCGCTCCAAACGGGCTCCATGCATGAAACTGCTGATCGTTGACGAGAATTCGGAGATTCTCGACGAGTTTGAATCGCTCCTCGCGGGCACCCCTCACACTGCGCTTTATGCGTTGGATGGGGAGGAGGCGCTGCACAGCTTTGAGGAGACCTCACCGGATGCCGTGCTGTGTGGGCTGATGCTTCCTAAACTCGGCGGACTGGAACTCATCAAGGAGGTGCGTGAGCGCCAGCCCGAACTGCCTTTCGTCCTCACCGCTAAGACCACCAATCCCGAACCCATCCTTCAGGCGCTGAGCCTTGGCGCGTGTGATTTCCTCACCAAGCCACTCAAGCCCGCGATGGTGCAGCACACCCTCAACCGCATCGAGTCGCTCTCCAAGGGTTTTCCGGATGTGGGGCTTGCGCCCGAATGCCTCGTGCAAGAATCCCTCACGCTGGAGATCGGCAACGATTTCGAGATGATCCCCCAAGTCGCAGCAGTGCTGACCCGTGACCTGCGGGTTTACAAACTGATCGAACCCCGAGACCAGTTTCTTGTCAACCTGCTGCTCAAGGAGGCGCTGGAGAATGCGATCTTCCACGGCAATCTCGAACTCTCCGCGCAACTCCGCGAGGGTAATTTTGAGGCATTCCACGCCACCGCCCGACTACAGTCCGAGCAGGAACCCTACTGCGACCGCAAGGTGGTGGTCCAGTACGAAGTCACCCGCAATTCTGTGAAGTACATCATCCGCGACGAGGGCAAAGGTTTCGCCCATCAAAACCTCCCGGATGCCGCCGATCCGGAAAATCTCTTCCAGAACGCAGGACGCGGGCTGGTGTTGATTCACAACTTCATGGACGAGGTTCTCTGGAACGAGCGTGGCAACGAAATCACGTTCATCCGTTACCGCAAGCGCCGCGCCTGAACCCCATGCGATTCCTTCCGCCCAAGGTGAACAGGAAGCATTGGTTGCTGTTCACTGTTCACTGTTCACTGTTCACGGTCTTGTTTTCTGGGTGTGCAGAGGAAGTCCGACAAATCCGCACTCCGGCCCGTGAGTTGTACAATCAGGCAATCATCGCGGAGGAGGACGGGCTGGCAACGGAGGCAGAAAAGCAGCTACAAACGCTAATCGGTGAGCATCCCAGCACACGTCTTGCCACGCTCGCGCATCTTAAGGTGGGCGACCTCAACTTTGAGCGTCGCAAGTGGGAAGAGGCGGAAACCGCCTACCGCGCCTTCCTCACCCTCAACCCGCGCAGCCATCTCACGCCCTACGTCCTCAACCGGCTGATCGCGCTCAACTACGAACGCAACGCCTACGGTCTCTTCTTCCCGGCCCGCGAGTATGACCGCAACATGGAACCGAACCGCACCATCCTGCGGGAGTACCAGCGTTTTTATCTGCTCTATCCCCAGAGTCCGTATCTGGAAGCAGTCACAGACTACCAGCGCAAGGCGCGGGCAGACCTCGCGGAGCATGAGTTGCTGGTGGGCGAGTGGTACTTTGGGCAGGAAGCCTACGGTTCGGCGATTTCGCGCTACCGTCACCTGCTCCGGAACTATCCGGAATTCCCGCGCACGGCCACTGTCGCGCAGCGGCTCATCGAAGCCTACCACCGCAATCAGCAACCCAAAGCGGCGGCGGAACTTGAACAGGTGGTGCAGTTCCTGAAATCCCAGAACCTGCTCTCGCAGAGTGGGTCATGAGTTTCCGCCTCGCCGTGCTGGCCACATTGCTCCTGAGCGGATGCGCCGCCTTGCGTCCCAATGCCCCGGCGACAGAACCCACACAAGCGTCGCAACCCACCACCGTCGTCACCGCAACCGTTGATCCCGGAGAGGATGCGGTTGTGCTGCTGCGTGAGGAATTCACGGCACTCCAGCGGGAGAATCAGCAACTGCGCGTAGAATTTGCGGAGGTGCAGGCTGCTCTCAAACGACGGGACGAGGATTTTCTGCGGCTGCAAACACAGTGGGAAACCAACTTTGCGCTGATGGAACGCTCGGTGGCAGATTCGCTCGCACAACAGGAGCAGGCTTTGGCGGAAGTGAACAACCGCCCGGCGGCTCCCATTCCCACGCAAAACACGGCCGCCACCGCCAAGCCGATGGCATCGGAACCGTCCAAACCGGAAGCTGAACCTGAGCTAGCACCCGAACCTGCGAAACCCGAGGAAAAAACTCCCGTGCAGGTCGAATCCGCCATCACCACCTTTTCGCTGATTGGCACCACGCCCAAACCTGCTGAGGAAATCAACGAAGACGATCTCAAGGACTCTGACGATTTGCAGGACACCGAACCTGTTGCTGCTCGATCTGGAGATGACCCACTGCCAGGCTTGCCTCTCACGGAAGCCACAGCCTCGGCTCAACCGGACACCACCACGACCGCCGCAACCGCAACCGTCGCAGCAGTTGCGGCGCCCAAAAAACAGAAACCTGGCTTCCACGATCCCGATCTTGACCCTCCGGCAACCCCGCAACTGCTGCGCCGTCGTCCGGGTGTGAAGAAGCTCTACAATCAGGGAATGGACGCGCTCATCAAGCAGAATTACGATGAGGCGATCCGCATGTTCGAGAACCTTGTCATCCAGTTTCCGGACGACTTGGATGCGGACAACGCTCAGCATTGGGTGGGGCACGCGCACTTCAAACTCCGCCAGTTGGAGGATGCCGAACTCGCCTTCCGCAAGGTGCTGCGCAACTATGAACATCTTCCCACCTCGCAGGGGTACAAGACTCCGGAGGCGATTTTGATGCTGGGACGGATCATGATGCGGCGCAAGCAGACCGAGCAGGCGCGCTATTACTGGGAGGAGGTCACGCAGCGCTATCCGGGGTCGTCGGCAGCGCGGGAGGCGAAGAAGGACTTGGCGAAACTCGGGGATCAGTAGGAGGCCAGCGCGGCACGGAGCAGGTAGATCACGAAGAGAACCGCAAGTACAGAGAAATCCACCCCACCCCTCGGAGGCAGCACCTTGCGGACGGGCGTGAGGACCGGTTCCACCATGCTGCGTAAAAAGCGCACCACCGAGTTGTTCAGGTCCGGGCGCACCCACGAGATCATCGCGTAGGCAACGAGCAGCAGGCTGAAAAGCGTGAGCATGGCATTCAGCACCTGCACCAGTGAGCCGAGAAATCCTCCGTTCATGCTTCCTCTTTGCGATTTGTCTCTAAGCGTTTCACGCGCTCAAACAGTTCCTCCAAACGGTTGATGAGCGACTGGATGCGCCGCCACTGGTCGAGCGGTCGTCCGGGCATGCCGCCGATCACCGATTTTTCCGGAGTGTTGGATGTCACCACGCCACGAGCTGCGACCGTGACGTGATCGCCGAGAACCACGTTGTCCCGGATGCCCGTTTGCCCGCCGAGGATGAGGTGGTGCCCGGTGCGGACGCTGCCGCCAATCGCGGTTTGCGCCGAAACCAGCGCCTGCGCTCCCAACTCCACATTATGGGCGATCTGCACCTGATTGTCGAGCTTGCTGCCCGCGCCAATCACGGTGGTCCGGAACCGTCCCCGGTCCACCGTTGTGTTTGCGCCAATCTCCACATCATCCTCGATCCGGACCTTGCCCACCTGCGGAATCTTGTGGTTCACCCCCTTGCGCTGGAAATAACCGTGGCCATCCGCACCGATCACCGCGCCGGATTGCACCTCAACACGATTTCCCAACTCGCAGCCGGATTCAATCACCACGTTGGGATGCAACATGCAATCCGCGCCGATCATCACGTCTGACATCACGGCCACGCCTGCGTGTAGCACAGTCCCTGCGCCAATGCGCACTCTGTCGTAGAGCGCAACGTGCGGCCCCACCGTCACGTTTTCGTCCAGTTCCACGCCCTCACCCACCACTGCGGTGGGATGGATTCCCGCAGGTGGCAACACGGCGGGGTGCAGTAATCTCGTCGCCCGCACATGCGCCTCCAGCGGGTCCTCGGCGTAAATGAGCGGATGCGCGTCGTTTCGCATTGACGGCGGCACCAGCAGCGCAAATCCTCCGGGTTCCAGATCGTCGAGTGCTGCCCGTGTGCGCTTGAACGACCCTTCCGGAACCGGAACGTTACCCAGTCCTTTGGGATCGGTCAGGTACGCCAGCCCTCCGGTGCCCAATGCGTCCAATCCGCACGCATGGGTCAGCACGAGATCGCCGTTTCCGGACCACTCCAGCCCCAGCGTTTCGGCCAAACCGCACAGCGTGGTTTCACTCATTCCGGCAGCACGATGGAGTTGTTCAGGGGTCGCACCCGCACTCGGGTTCCGGCAGGGAGTCCTGGCGTGTTGGGTTCCACCTGAATCAGCGCGTTCGAGTCCACCAGCGAGCCGATGCTGTTGGAGCCCTGAAACGGCAGTTGCCGCACCCGATACTCGCCTCCGGATTCCCAAAGTTGCGCCCGTAAAAACTGCATCCGGGGAATACACTCGGACACAGGCTCGGCCAACACGGCATTGACCATCGGCAATTCCAGATCGCGCAGGCCCATCATTTTCCGAATTGCTGGACGCACAAACTCGCCAAACAGTACATAGCTCGATGAGGGATTGCCCGGCAACCCAAACACCAGCGTGTCTCCACGCCGCCCGAAAAACAGCGGCTTGCCCGGCTTGACCCGAATCTTCCAGAACAGTCGCTCAATGCCCAGTTCCGCAAAGGTGGATTTTGTGAAATCATGATCGCCCACCGACATGCCACCAGAGATGAGCATGAGGTCGGCTTCCAGCGCTTGGGAAAAAATTTTGCGCAACTTTCCGGGGTCGTCCGGAGCCATCTGCACCAGATCAACGGGACAGTTTTCCTCTTCAATCAATGCCCGCAGCATGTAGCGGTTGGATTCCCGAAGTTGCCCCGGCCCCGGCTGTTCCTGCACCTCCACCAGTTCATTGCCGGTGGAAACAATGCTCACCGACGGGGGTCGAATCACAGGCACCTCCGCAAACCCAAACGACGCCAGCACCGAAATTTGCGCAGGACCAATGCGGGTGCCTTGTGCAATGATCACCCGTCCTTCGGCAATGTCCTCGCCGCGAAAGCGCAGGTTCTCATGCCGCCGTAGTGCTTTCAGGACCGCCACCTGCTGACCGTTCACCCGCACGTCCTCTTTCATCACCACCGCATCGGCTCCCGGCGGCACGGGCGCACCGGTCGCAATCTGGGCGCACTGTCCTGGTCCAACCTGAAAATCACCTGGATCGCCCGCAGGAATGTAGCCGAGATTTTCTAGCAGCACCGGACCCCCTTCCCCCGCTTCGGACACTTCCTCCGAGCGCACGGCATAGCCGTCCATCGCGGAGTTGTCAAACAGGGGCAGCGGATGGGAGGCCCGCAAATCCTCGGCGGCGGCAAATCCCCGTGCTTCCGGAAGCGGGCGCAGTTCATGGCTCAGGGGGCGGGTGTGTTCAAAAACCAGCGCACGAGCAGCGGCGTAATCCAGCATCGGTCAACAGCAGAGTGGTTTGTCCAGAAAACTTGGGAAGCAGGGTTCAAGACGAGTCTCAATGAAAGTACGCCATTCCCCACAACCCGAAAGACGAAAGTTACCCTAGAGTTGGGAACCGACTTGAAACCCCCAGCCCGTCAGAGGATAATAATGTTTTTCATTTTGCGGATCTGATCATGTTCAATTTCATGCTGGCTCTTCACGTCACCTCGGTCTGCTTGGTGGTGGGCACCCTCTTTGTGCAGTCGCTCTCGGTGATCTTCCGGTTGCGGATGACCGACCCCATGCAGGTCGAGGGCGTTCAGTGGATTCAGTGGCGAATCTACCTGTTCATCTACCACCCGATCCTCGTTGTCACCATCGGGTCCGGATTCTACCTCGCCTCCACATGGGGCCACTTCCAGTCCGGTTGGCTTCACGCCAAGCTGGGACTGTTGCTCGTGTTGATCCTGTTCGGGTTCCTGAACGGGCGGCAAATCCGCAATAAGGATTTGCCCAAACCGCTGGCGATGTTCGTGCACATCGGGATTTTCTGCACCTCCGTCCTCATGATCTGGCTGGTCCAAACCAAGCCCTTCTGAGGACTCCCCGCCGCGGAGAGATGGCCGAGTGGTCGAAGGCGGTAGACTCGAAATCTATTGTGGCGGCAACGTCACCGGGGGTTCGAATCCCTCTCTCTCCGCCAGGGTATGACTGTAATATACTGATTTTATTGGTGTTATAGTTTCATAATTTCCACGTTGTTGGTGGGATTTTCCAACCAAGGGAACACTTTTGGGAACACTTTTTCATCCCAAGAGGTTCTATGTCCCACCACATTCTACGGAAATCCCCGAACCAGTCCTATTTCTTCCGTTCTGTCGTTCCAAGGGACTTGGTGACGGTCTTTGAGGGTCGGTCACACTTCACACTTTCCCTTGGAAATGGTATTCGTAGGGAAAGTGTCAGGTTGTCCCACCATCTCAATTTTCTTGTCCAGTCCATCTATCAGGAGGTTCGTATGGGAAAACTGAAGTCCCTCACAGTTGAAGACATCAAGGGGATATTGAGACAGGAGGTAGAGAAGTCCAAGAGACATTCCAACTACTACTCGTATATTGGGATTGACCGGAGTGACCGGAAGAATATTGAGAGAGGACTTGAAACCCTTGATATGGAACAAACCGGACTGAAGAACAGAGAGAAGAAGGACTTTGATGACGAAGTGGAAAAACTCCTGTCCAGTCACGGTTATGAGGTTGATAGAAACTCAATCCAGTTTAGAACACTCCGTGAAAACCTCATAGGGATCAAGAACCAGACGATCAAGAGGAAAAGGGGAATCCTGTTGGGGGAGAGGAAACCAGACCTCAATTTCGTTGATGAGTTGTTTGACGAGACTGAAGAGGTTTTCAAGGAAAGTCCGGAAGTTCCGGAGGTGACGGGGAAGAGGGACAAGAACGTCACTTCACCAAAACTCTCCCAAGTTAGGGATGATTTCCTTGAAGAACGGTTGTTGTCCGGAAGAAGTCCAAAATCAACAAGGGAGTTGAGATCAACAATCAACGACCTTATTGAGATCATTGGTGATCTTCCTATTGAACTGGTTTCCCACGATCACGGAAGGGAGTTCAAGAGGGTCATTCAACGATTACCAAAACACAGAACACAGGATAAAAGGTACAGGGGGAAGACCATTCTTGAGATTCTTGAGATGAAGGGTATTCAAGGACAGGAACCCAAGAATCTCAACAAATTGATTTACAGGGTAAGAATATTCTTCAAGTGGTTGAGAAACAATTATGGTGATTTTGTCCCGGAAAACTATTTTGAGGGACTGACTATTTCAATTACAAAGGTGGAGACTCCAAGAGATCATTTCACCACAACGGAACTACAAACGATTTTCTCTCCTGACAATTATTTGAGATCAACAATCAATGACAGAATGAAAACGATCAAATTACCCTACTACTGGGTTCCACTGATAGGTTTATTCACGGGGATGAGACTTGATGAAATCTGTCAGTTGAGGGTTGAGGATGTCTATGAGGACGGGAAGTGTGACGTGATAAAGATTGACAACACTGGTGAGACGAAAACCAAGAACATCCAGAGTGTCCGTATTGTCCCAATTCACCCGACACTGAAAAAACTGGGTTTCGTTGATTATGTAGAGTTCTTGAAAAAGAGAAACAAGGACAGAGTATTTTGGGAGTTGAAGAAGACCAGAGACGGGTATGGTAGAAATGTTGGGAGGTGGTTCAACAGTTCGTATCTCAACAAATTACAGATTCACGAAACCCAAAACAAGGTCTTCCATTCCTTGAGACACACCTTCATTACGAACCTTCTACAGAACGGAGTTCGTGAAGAGATCGTGAATGGGTTGGACGGACACAAACAAAAAACATTATCCACCACCGTTTATTTCAAGGGAGGTTTTGGACCAAAGATTCTCTATCAGGATGGAATCTCAAAACTCAAATACGAGGGAATTGACTTTATGAGACTGAAAGTAGATTGGAAGAAGTTCTTGTGAATTGGAAAAAGAAAAAGGAGAAGGACCCATCAGTAACCTGAAGAAATAGAAACTTGTCTGAAGTTTAGGGACTTGCACACCCGCACTCATAGGAAACGAGTGATTCAAACATCACCTTTCTAAAGAAGAGTTCGTAAATGGAC